>JANPNP010000365.1:0-2219 GCA_031427535.1 Bdellovibrionales bacterium
GAGTCTATTGAGTTAACTGGTATAGCCGACATCAGAAAACTTAAAGGTTATCACGATGAACCCCTAAAAGGTGATCGAAAGGGCCAGCGCTCGGCACGTCTTAATAGAAGCTACCGTGTAATTTATGTTGAAAATGAAAACAAAGATTTAGTTTTGATAACAGTGATTGAGGTGAATAAACATGAGTACTAGAAGATTATCTCCTATTTTAGAAAAAAAGCATGGCTCCGTGACTTTTGCTTTGTTTTTACGAGCTGCGCGTGAGTCTTTAGGCCTTACACAAACTGAAATGGCTCAAAAGCTGGGTTTAGCCAAAGGGACTTTGTGTGATATTGAAAAAGGTCGTCAGCTTGTATCGGTCACTTTAGCCAAAAAAATTGCTGTTAAAGCAAAACTTTCGCAAGCATTAGCAATTAAGGCCTGTATTCAAGATCAGTTAAATAAGGCAAACATTCATCTTACTTTTAAGCTTGTTGCTTAGATTTTTTTGCTAAACTTAACTATTTTGCCTTACAAAGCCCTGACTAGCAGCTTGGCTTGATATGATTTGGTTTTGATTTAGCCACATTTTTTTTAAAAAATTACTTTCTTTCAATTTTAGTATCTGGACATCGCAGTTTCATTCGCTCAGGTGAACTAAGTACAAATGTCCCGTTACAATTCAAAGTGCCATCTTTATAAATGCAGCTTTTGAAGTGCTCACACTCTTCATTTCTTCGTTTTGAGTCATCAAAGCGCGTCGAAATTATAGCTAATGCTAAGATAACAAACCAAGCAAAACATATGGGTAAATGAAATAAATACCAAATGCGATTAGTGATAAAAGTATGTTTGTTGCATATCGCATTTTGTTACTCATCAATAAACCGAAAGAATATAGTTAAGTAACTTACTGCCTAGCATCATCACGAATGCAAATGAAGACCGCTTTTAACGTCACTCCAAAACCAATTTAAATTCGGGTCTTGGTGAATGACATCACGAAGCGGACAGCTAACAAGTTTTAATTGGATTCGTAAAAATGCTTCAAGTTCATCGAAGCCAGGCCCAACCGTTACTATCTTTAGAGTTTCAATCGTAGAAAGTTTTAAAAAGGTCGATGCAAGTTGCGAAAAATCTTCGTAATCACGTCTACGGATAATTAAATCAGGTTCAATACCTTGGCGCTGCCACCGGGCAAATAGGGCCTGTTGTAGCAAATTTTTCAAATACAATTTTTGATGGTAATTAAGAAGACTGAAGACGTCTTGGTCCATCATGGCGATGAACAGATCACAATTTAAAAATTCTTTTTGGTTTTCGCGTAAACACTGTATGATTTCGGGGATGCGAAGAAGAGATTTACGTATGTGCAAATCGTCAATCAATGCTCCATCCGTGAAGTATATGACCGTCATGGTCTCCTAGTGTGTGTAAATCTTAGAAGCAGCATCCGTACTGCTTTGTTAATTTAATTACACTTTAAAATTCAACTTTAGACTAGGTTTTCCTGGGCTAAAGGCTTTAAAATAGCCGAAGGTCCAGCGTAGGGTCTAGATTATACCGCACCCTGTGATTAGCACTCCTCGTCACCTAGGCGTGTTGTTATCTTCATAGTCAAGCTATGAAAATTGGAAAATTAAATATTGAACAACAAAAGAAAACAGCGCGCTTAGCTCTTTATGGGCTTTTAATTTTTTTAGCGTTTACGGTTGCTGATTTAACCATAATTTATATTCGCGATTTGATGCTTCCGGCAGAAGCTCCGCCTAGAAAAAATGTAAGGCTTGCTCCGCAAACATCTATCAGCCGTGGACAATTTAGTGCTATCAGCAATCGAAATTTATTCTCAGCATCTGGCATTATGCCAGATGCCATCACGTTAAAGATTGATCCAAAAAAACCAACTGAAGATGTTCCGGTGCTTTCAGCGTTGCCACTTAGTCTAATTGGTACGCTTGTTCATTCTGATCCGTCAAAATCGATCGCTGCTATCGAGGTAAAAAGTAAAAGTCTTTCAGGATCTTACGCACCCGGTGCAGATATTGAAGGGTTAGCAAAACTTGAAAAAGTCGAACGTGGGATTGCTTACATCCGTAATGCGAATACCTCAGCGTTAGAATACATCGAGCTTTATTCAGCGAACTAAGTTTCATTTGATGCATCAAAGCCTGCGGCTGCTTCAGCACCCGCTTGCACAGTTGTATAAGCGGTGGCGCCGAATCGGTTTCAAATTAAAC
>JANPNP010000366.1:0-5911 GCA_031427535.1 Bdellovibrionales bacterium
CCAGCGCCTTCGTACCGCGTGTCGAAACCATTGATACGTAATAGATCATTCCGATACGCTGAAAAGTTGCAGCCGACTATTCCACGTGGCTTTTTGTTCGCTAGTGCGCGCAAGAATGAATTTTTAAAATATAATCCCTTGATGCCATTGTTGTCTTTCATAAAAATTCCACCAAGGGCAATCCATAGTATATTTTTTTGCAAAAAACCAGAGACAATTTTTTCTGGAGTCAGCAGATTGCTGGCCCATTTCGTTAAGTTTATTCGTCGTCCGCATATGACAGATTTTTCCTTCGCGCCTAGAATATGTTCAGCTACAAATTCAGGGTGCAAAATGCAGTCTTGATCGATAAAAATCAGGTAATCGGACTGCGCATGCATTATTCCCCAGTTTAAAATTCGATTTTTTCTAAAACCGATGTCTTCATGCCAAAGATGAATGCTGGGTAAACTAAGGTCTTCAAGTAGCTTATGAACCCGCGTGACAATTTCTGGTGGCGATCCATCGTCACAGACAATTAGGCTAAAGTTTTTAAATGATTGGGTTGTTAGGGATGCCAATACCAATTCAAGCATTCGCAAATTTTTATAGAAAGAAATAATTAAAGTTGCGGATTTCGCTATGGAATTAGAAAGTTCTGCCTGATTTTTGTAAACGTGAACCATATGCACTACCTGTAGTGGCACTTGGAATTAAAGTCAAAACCTATTCAGCGGCCCACTTTTTCAGTTCTTTTTCCGGATCGTCGACATCATTTAAAAGTTCACAGCGTTTAAGGAATGTTGAAATACTGCTACCGCTTTTAATATACACTTTTTCAAAATCGCTTAAATCTTTCATGTACGTGTGGTAGTTGCTCAGACGAGCATTATTAATTTCGCCCTCGGCGAACCGAAGGTATGATTTTGTCTTAAGCTTTTCTTTTAATTTCTGCTTGAAGTTAATTCGAATTTCAGAAAAGCGCTGCTGCCGGCGATTTTCTAATTGATCCGCAGAAAAAGATTTTTCAGGTACAAAGTTTTCGTACCATTTGGTCAGTTGATCTAATTCAGCTGTAATAAATTCCGAAAAAAGTCGATCGTCTTCATTTTCGTCTTTGATAAGCTGTAATGTTGCAGAATTAGTACCTTCCCGCTGCGCATAGAAAATTTCGGTGCCTTTAGCTGCTACAAACACGGCAAGACGTTCGTTAAAATCGATATTATCTTTTATAAATAAAGTGCTGTGGACCAATTCGTGGATAACGGTATTTACCAGGTCGTGTTCTTTGTAAGCAAGCATTGACGACAACAGCGGATCATTTAATTTTCCCAGCGTCGAGTACGCCGACACACCCCGAACGTAAACATCGAAGTCTTTATTTTTCATTTCTTCGGCTTCGGCCTTTGCTGATTTTTCATTGTAATAGCCCTTGTAAGGCGCTTTTCCTATAAAAGGAAAATCCCATAGGAAAGGTTTAAATTTCCATTTGTAAGCTGCCATAACAGCGTACGTGATGTATGGCCGATCCAACTGAACGAAGTGTGAATAATTATCACTTTTTTTCAAGCCCAGTGCAGAAAAAGAAAACGTTCGGGCCTCTTGTGAAATATTAATTTTCTGCTTTTGTTCGACATTCAGCTTTTCGGATTCTAGCGCTTGCTTGATGGGAACTCGGCCCGATAACATGGCCATGTGATCGTAGCCAGATGTTATAAGATAGCCAAGCTGGCAGCCTGAACCCGCTATAAAAAATAATGATACGAATACTATTTTACAATACGACATAACTTACAAAAACCAAGTTAGCCCAGCTTTGAATGCAGAATCATCGGATTTTGATCCATCACTTAAAGGGGTTTGCCATACATCGTAACCGACGCGAATCGAAAATTTTTCTGACAGCACAAATTTAAGTCCGCCACCATAGCTTGGTGCCCAGCCCGTTGATTCTGGAATCGGAATTACAGATGAATTTAACGACCTAACTTCTTGCTTTTTTGATATGTAGGCAACGCCCCCTTTTAGGTAGGGTTGAATCATACTTTTGCGATCCATCAGCATGTAAATAAGTGAACTGTCTGCCATGCGGGTCGTCTGCTGAATTGTTCGCGTCGAGTTTACATCTGATTCTTGGCCTTCGTAAAAGCCGTCGGTATAGCTTAACTCAAGCGCTAATTTTTCAATAAAATAAATTGAAACCGAAGCTGATTTTGAATCTGATTGGTAATAGTTCGAGGCATTAAATGTCTTTTTTTGAAAACTGTACGACAGCCCAATTTCGGTTAGCAGGGCATTAGCTGTGGAGCCCATAAGTAGCAGCGCTGTAGCAAAGAATAAATATTTAGTGGTCATGCTTTAAGTGTAAACTAAGGACTACAGATAAGGATCAACATGCAGATTAAATCTGTACTTAAGACGCACAAATCCATCGGGCTCGACCTTAGCCTTGGGCACATTAGGGAAGTACCGCGCACTTTTGAAGGAATAGATGGCCGCTTCATCAAAGGGCTTGTATCCGCTCGAGCGAATGATCGTTGCTGAATGGTATTCGCCTGAGCCTTTCAGCACAACTTCGAACGTCGTCGACCAAACACGACCAGCAAGATTTTCTTTTTTAAAATCTACGGGTATTCGGTCCCAGTAATAGTGGACGCGGTCGGACCAACGTATTCTAAAAAGCTGCTCAACGCGGTCATAAAAAGAATAGTAGATATTTGAATCGGTGTTTAAGTTTGTTGTATCAGATAGCTGAATATCACGCGGCAATTCATTACCTAAGCTGGACTGCGTGTTTGTATTCGGTGCTGAATTCAGACTTCGAGCAAATTCAGGCAAAACACCATCTTCTGCTCGGGGTACTGGTTTTGCCATTTTTTCAGAATTATTCTTTGTCAGGGCGCTCTTGTTTTGTGTTGGACCGATCTGTGCAACCCGCGTTTCAATTTGCACGCGCTGAGTTTTTTCAGAACTAAAGCGCGCCTCTTCAGCTGCAGACAATGAATTCGGAGAATCTAATTGCTTGATAACGGGCTTTTCATCCGAGTTTAATTTATTCAAGTCGGTGTCTTCAATAAGCTCAAATTCTGTGACAGTAGTTAGTGGGTTTGGCGGCAGCAATGGCGCAAAAAGTTCAAAGCCCGTGTACGAGGTCAAGTGAACTAGTAGACTGAAAAAGATGAAATACGTAAGTGGTCTCACGTGGCCAAGCTATTACGATTTAGGTCCAGTCTCAACTGTTTTTAAGTCGAATTTATCAGCATTTTGGGATCTCAAGTTTAGACGATTTTTAGCCGATAAATAAGGTCAGTGGGGGTTTCATGTCCAATGTAATTAGTTTAGTTCCGCGTCTGAAAACTGTAGCTACCGATAATGCAGTGAATGACTTCAAACCGGAAGTTGACGTGATGAATTTTGATGAAATCCGGCAGAAGATGCTTTTTCAAGAGCGTCGTGAAGTTAAACGAACCATACTTACAGAATTCGTAAGTGCAATGGTGGTTCTGCCTGAAAAAGGATTGCTGAAAGTAGCAATTTACGACATTTCCGAAGAAGGAATTTCTTTTGATATTGATATAGAGCATGGGCAGTTTCAAGCCGACGAAGACGTTTCGATGCGTGTTTATTTAAATCACAAAACATACTTTCCAATTTCAATCAAAGTTAAGCACCTGAAGGAAGAAAAAGACGAGGGTGTTTTCCGTCACGGAGCCGTCTTTCTGAAGGGCGCTGCTACCGATGCTGCGCTTCAGTATTTTGTCCGCTTCATCGAGTCCGTCAGCCAGGGACTTAAAAAAGATGAAGGCGACATGATGGTGCCTAAAATTTCATAATTGCCATTCCGCTTGCTCGGGGGAAAATAACTTTTGAAGTCTCATGTAAAAGAGTGACTTTAGGGCTGCTGTATTGTCGAATTTAACCACGACAACAGGAGGTCGAATTGACGACAACAACTAAGCCAAAACGCCGCAAAGTAGTAATAGATACGAACGTCATTTTATTTGATGCGTTCGCCTTATTAAAATTTGGTGATGCCGATATTCACATTCCATTCGCAGTTATCGAAGAGGTCGACAAATTTAAACGCGACCAAGGTGAAAATGGTCGAAACGCCAGACAGTTTTCCAGATTTGTTGATGTGCTACGTGAAAAAGGTAGTTTGGCAAACGGGGTCCAAATTGATAACCATGAAACCATGGTTTACATCACCACAGATCTTGGGATGTCAGGCCTACCCGCTGAATTAGACCAAGCTAAGGCAGACAACCGAATTCTTAGCACAGCTTTGGCATTACAAAAACAACATCCACGAACAAAAGTTGAATTAATCACGAAAGATATAAATCTTCGTATTAAGGCAGACGTTTACGGAATCTATGCAACTGACTACGATCCCAACACCGTTGAACAAGGTGACATGTATGAAGGTTACTTAGAAATTGCGATCACTCCAGAGCGCATTGATCAGTTTTACAAAACAAAAAAGTTAGAAGTTGATCAAAAGGTTTATGGCAACCAGTATGTTATTTTAAAAGATAGCTCTAATCCGAATCACTCGGCGATCGGCAGATATTCGCTTTCAGAAAAAGCGATTATTCCATTATTAAATCCGCCCGATAGCATTTGGGGAATTCAAGCGCGCAACGTTGAACAAAGCTTTGCGTTAGATGCTTTATTAAATGATGAAATCCAAATGGTTTCATTAGTAGGTAAAGCAGGTACCGGAAAGACTTTGCTAGCAATAGCTGCGGGGCTTTTTAAAACGTTAGACGAAGGCCGTTATCAACGCCTGCTAGTTTCGCGCCCGATCTTTCCGATGGGTCGTGATATCGGTTATTTACCTGGTGATATTGAACAAAAATTAAATCCGTGGATGCAGCCCATATTTGATAACGTTGAATTTTTAATGGGTGCCGATAAGAAAGCTCAAGGCCGCGCGCAAGAACTTATAAATCAAGGTATGTTGAATATTGAACCGCTGACATATATCCGCGGTCGCAGTATTCCGAAGCAATATCTTATAGTGGATGAGGCGCAAAATTTAACACCGCATGAAATTAAAACCATTGTTACGCGTGCAGGTTCAGGAACAAAAATCGTATTAACGGGCGACGTATACCAGATCGACAACCCTTATGTAGATTCAGCGAATTCGGGACTTACCCATGCAGTTGAAAGATTTAAAGGTCAATCCATCGCAGCCCACGTAACGTTAACTAAGGGTGAAAGATCACCACTTGCCGAATTAGCAGCAAACATTTTATAGGAAGTTTAGATGAGTGACGAAAATGAAGTAAAAGATGTTGGTTATAAAGCGGTTCGTAAAATTCAGGTAACTGACAAAATGGTACGGCAGTTCGCAGAAATGTCTGGGGATATAAACCCCATTCACTTAGATGACGAGTACGCAAAAACGACCCGGTTTAAAAAGCGTATCGCCCACGGTATGATTTTGGGTGCTTTGGTATCACGGTTATTAAATGAAACAATAGGCTCGGGCGGGATTTACTTAGCTCAGACATTAAAGTTTACGAACCCAGTTTTTATTGACGACATAATTATCTTCGAATTGGAAATTGTAAAGTTGCATAAAACACGTGGGTTCGGAACAGTTCTTACAACTGCTAAAAAAGAAAACGGTGAAATCGTAATGAAGGGTGAAGCCACCATTATGGTTAGCTGGGGAATTAAAAACCTTGAGTCTTGAAAACCCTTTAACCCTGGCAGGAAAGTACCAACACGCTTTAGGTAGCTCGGGTATGGGGCTATGGGAGCTAAATCAGCAGCAAAAAACTGTTATTCTTGATCAGGGATTAGCAACAGTGTTTGAAATTGAAAATTCGAACGAATCTATAAAACTTCCACTTAACGATTGGTATAAAAGAATTCATCCCGATGATCTGGTCGCATTTCGATCAATTGTTGAAATGAA
>JANPNP010000367.1:0-4107 GCA_031427535.1 Bdellovibrionales bacterium
CTTGAAAAAAATCAAGCGCCACTTTCCACATGGTAAAGCGTCCCGCATTGGACGCATGTTCTGAACTGATTTTTTCCGTCCGTGATATTGACTGCGAAAATGCTTTGCACGCGTTGTTGAAATTTTGGTGTCAGAAAAATAAATACGCTGGCGGCCGCAATTCCTACCAGTAACGTTTTTATCATACGGCGATCAGTGGCTGCAAAAAATATCAATCCTGCCAAAGCTGCCACGGCAGTTGCACGCGTATTGGTTAGTGCAAAACTTATTGCGGTGAAGATTAGTAATGCGCCGAAAAGCATTTTGTGTTTCCTAAGACTAAGCTGGTGCCAGGTAAAAAATAATATCAACACTGCAATTCCAGAAAAAAATCCCCAACGACTGATATCCCAAAAACTTGCTATGCGGAAATTATCACTCATAAACGGTGCTGTGATTTCGCTGTTCAGCGCAAGCACCAACTTTACCAAAGAACAGCCAACAGCTAAGACTAAACCCAGCAGCAACCCTTTTTTAAAAAAATCAGTTAATATTTTATTGTGATAAATGCAGACGGCGGGGGCTGCTAGCAACGGCCACGGCCATGATTTAACGACTGTCAGGGCTGATTGCCAACCACCTAATGAAAATAAACTAACGATTAAAGCTAGCGGAAATAAGGCGACAATCAAAACTGCTTTGTTATTTTTAAGCCAAAGTTGCCTTTGTGATTTAGCGATTAAAGACCACAGTATCAGTATGACTGTCATTAGCGTAATTAAACTTTTGCTCGTAAGCATTGCTACGGCAAACAGAAAAACACTGATGTTCAGGGCCATTAATTTAGCTCCAGGTTTTCAAGTGCTAAGCGCTTTCCTAAGGCTACGGCCGGTTGATCAAACGGATTAATTTGTAAGTGATGTCCAAGAACAGCAGTTAGGACCTCGAACCACACAAACATAAAGCCAATGGCGTGGTCATCATATTTATCAAACAGCATTTCAGTTACAGGGATTTTATATTCCGCAAGTGCTTTCGCCGTTCCAGTTCGTTGTGCGGACAAAATATCGGTGATTTTAAAACCCCGGTCTTTGTAAAATGCTAAATTAGGTTTTTGAAAACTAATTTCGGGAAAGGCTTCAAGCGACTGGGTTAATATGACGTACTTGGACTGTTCGCTTTCAAGCACGTGCTGGTAAATCGAATGCTGATCAGAGCACCCGGTCATCGGAACTATCCACGGTATCTTAACGGCTGGTTTTTGGTTTAATGTTTTTGTTTTTCCTAAGGATTCAGCCCACAGCTGGCTTAGCCACTGATTGAACCAACGCATTTGGGACGAATAAGACCAAAAAATAAAAAGATCCGCTTTTTTCTGAATTTGCACGATAAGTTCAGAAGCTAATTGTAAAAGTTCTGATTTTTTATCCAATACACTTAAGCCGCCTCTGCGGATTTGTTCCAAATCGTACCCTAGGTACTGGGCAATGACCATTCCGACCGGCGTTAGAACAGAAAACCTGCCGCCAACATCTTGAGGCATTTCGATCAGCGGAATATTTTTAGCTAATGATAATTCAGTCAGAATACTTTTTTTATTTTCAGAGATAATAAAGCACTGTTTAAAAAAATCCACCTGCACTGAAGCGCACATTTTTTGAAGGACTTCGATTAGTGAAGTGATCTCGAGCGATTCGCCACTTTTTGATATTATTAAAAAGCCCGTGGTGTTTAAATTAGCTTTTATTTTATTCCATACATGATTAATTTCGCTCGCATCGATGTTGTCTAAAAATAAAATCTCGTCACTGTAGCGATAATTTGCAAGCGCGCGTGCGCCCATGGAACTTCCGCCAATGCCAATCAGGACTAATTGTTTGTACTTCGACTTAAGTGTTTCGCCCCATTTTTTGGATTCGGACCAGTTTTTTTCATCTGTTAAAATGCGCACAAAACCTGGTTTGTTGGTCGATGTCACTTGATCGAATAAAGTCTGTAAATTGTCGGCGGCTTTTTCGCTTTGCCCAAGGCCGTTTGATTTTAGCACCATTTGTAAGCACCCCTAAAGTCTGAAGTTAAGAAAAATATCATTCTTAGTATTAACTGAAACTGCAGGTTTATGTCATGCTGGACTGAATAAATATTCAGGTTAATTTTTTCCAAGCTTTAAATTGACTTGGTTTTATTTTGTAGCGCGCTATATTTCCGTCATGTAAACTCATAAGCTCGGTCTCTATTGTATGAAATAAATTTGCGCTGTCTTTTTGAATTACTTTAAACGTTTTTATAAGGGCCTTAATTTGTGGCACTAAATTGGCGCCATCTATTTTTTTTTCTACTACAGTAATAATAATTTTTTGAATGATAGAAGCATATTTTAGTTTTAATAGATTGGGTTGATTCATATTTTTTTGTACTGCTGAATATTTTTGGGTAGAACGCTGATAGGCCCATGCGTACAGGTCTTTCATTATGCTTATGTCATTTTTTTCATAAATTCCGATAAGTGCTTTTACGAAGGCGTCTTGCTCGACATCTGTAAATGACAATGGAATTAGATTAGCTTTTATTAGGGGAATGTTTGCCACTAATCGAGCCGTTCTTTTGTTTACGTCTTCAAAAGCCTGTAAGTAAGATAAATGTATAAGTGCAAAAAATGATTGCTCGAACGGATTTTTAATCAAATTTAATTTTATAATCAAATTTTTAAAACAATCTCGTAGTGTGTGGGGGTTATCCAGCGGCAGGTAGGTCGTACCACTAATATTCACCGTTATTTGCCTTAGACTTCCCGGAGCATTAGGGTTTCCTAATAAATTTTCAGCCAATAGCGCATGAACACTACAGACTTCTAAGCCAGTAATTTTTTTGCTAGTTGAACCTACTACTATGTATTCTATCGCATTTTTATGGTTAATAATCATCTGCGATTCAATTGCATTTTTGCCGGTTGCGCTTTTACCCTGTTCAATCAGTCGTTGAGTTTCAAGCAGGGAATACGTATTGCCTTCAAGTCTGCTTGAATTCCATGATAATTCGATTAAAAGTCGGTTTAATATACTTCTGGCGTAAGTGCCTGCCGGCATATCTGTTTTGTTGCGTCGTCCAAGTTCTTCTAATTGATGACGGGTAGATTCGTCTAAATAAAATGTGCGATTCGGTATATATGCATTCAGAAAATCTTGATTGTAACCCACAGGTTTTCTGGCCCTTAAAGGCTTTGACACTAAATTGAGTAGCAACCTAGATTCTGGCGAGAGTTCAACATCTTCAAATGCTGATGATGTTGCCTGTGTTGCAGGCTTGAGTATTAAGTTTTTTTTTAAAATAATATATATTCGATTGCGTGTGGCCCCTTCGGCTGCAATTAATTTCATATCTATCATTTTTTTCAGTTCTCTGCGGATAGCTTTTCGGTGTGTTTCGTTGGCTATTGATAAGCTAGAAGCTTTAGCAATTTGATTTAAATTAATTTGGTCATAGTTTAAAAAAAGATTTTCAATAACTTCTTTAATCTTAGTGCTTTTTTTAATACCCATGTTGTCTCCTGCAAGTGACCCGCTATTTGGGACAAATAATGTCCCAAATAGCGGGAATATGGCTAAGCTTAAGATAAATTTGTCCCAAAAGCAACTATTTGGGACAAATAATGTCCCAAATAGGCAGTGCATTTCCAAACTATAATAGACCGCATTTACCCTGCGAAGCATGGCGCCGGTCGTAGACTTCAGCTTAGGTTTATGTCATGCTGGAATACTACAAATAACAAGGAATTTTATGAACATTTATGCAGACATCACAAAAACAATTGGTCGCACTCCGTTAATTAAAATGCAGCGTTTAGGAAAAAATCTTCCGGCAGAAATATTTCTTAAGTTAGAATTTTTTAACCCACTGGGTTCGGTAAAAGACCGCATTGGCTTAAGCATGATCGAAGGCGCAGAAAAATCGGGGAAGCTGAAGGCGGGGATGGAAATTATTGAGCCCACATCAGGAAATACCGGAATTGCCTTGGCCTTTGTTGCCGCTGCCAAAGGATATAAAATTACGCTGGTTATGCCAGAAACGGTTTCGACCGAACGCCGTGTTTTGTTATTACTATTAGGTGCTGAACTTATTCTTACGCCG
>JANPNP010000368.1:0-5500 GCA_031427535.1 Bdellovibrionales bacterium
GTTTCCAGTTTTTTTCAGCATTCTTTTTTAGAACATCTTTATCACCAGTAACTTCTTCGCCACCTTCAGAGATCACATACTTTTTCTTATTAATCGTCGAGCTGCTGCCTTTTTTAATGGAAATCGTTGTGTCTTCAGACGTCTTATCCGCATCAACTTTGACGCCAATTTCTTGCGCGAACGCATTGTAAGTTAAAGAAAGCATGGTGATTAAAGCTAAAATTTTTCGAATCATAAATTCTCCTTTGAATAGCTTAGAACAAATATCTACGGTAGGCGATACTAGACACTAAACCTAGTCCAGCCATTGTGGTTAACATACCTGAACCGCCATAACTCAGCAAAGGCAAAGGAACTCCGACGATTGGCAACAATCCGATAACCATGCCGATATTTACGAACATGTGCCAAAAAATATACCCTGTGACGCCTATCACTATAAGTGCGCCGTATTTGTCACGCGCCTGTAGTGAAATTTCGAAACAAACTTTAAACAAAAATGCAAAAGTCATAAGGACAATAACGCTACCAAGAAATCCCCACTCTTCGGAAAGGACAGAGTAAATAAAATCAGTGTGCCGTTCTGGTAAAAATTCTAACTGTGACTGAGTTCCCATACGGAAACCTTTTCCAAGAAATTTTCCAGAGCCTACCGCTATTTTTGACTGAATCGAATTGTAGCCTGTTCCTTGTGGATCACGGTCCGGCGATAAAAATGTAAAAATTCGATTTCTTTGGTATTCTTTAAGGCCGTATTTCCAGGCCATCGGAATTGCAATTAACGTTAATGTTGCAATAAAAAGTAGGATTGTTTTTTTAATTTTAGAAAAGTAAAGCATCGTGCCACCAATAAAAAGTAGCATCATCGCCGTACCTAAATCAGGCTGCTTCACGGTTAATGCAAATGGCACGATAATTAACAGTGCCGGTACAAGTAATTCACGTAAGCCCATTCCATGCCCCATCGGATTTCGGTGCACTAGAATTCGCGCTAGCAGTAGAATAATACAAAGCTTCATCGTTTCAGACGGCTGATAGCGAAAAAAATGCAGATCAATCCAGCGCTGTCCGCCCAGCACGACCTTACCCAAAAGATCTGTATAAACCAGTGCCCCGACATTTAGAATGTAGATCAACCAAACAATTTTATTTACCCAAAGATAGTCCAGAAACGTAAGAATAAAAAATACTGTCCAGCCACCTAGCAACCAAACTATTTGCTGCACAAAAAGGGGCTCTACATCACGTGAGTGTGGCCCATGGGTTGCGCTGTACAAATTAAATAAGCCAATCACATTTAAACAAAAAATAAGCAGGATCAGGCGAATATCCAGGCGACTGATGAAATTTCTTTCCGATATGTGATGCGATCTAAAAGCCATGCTACTCCTCGTTTTGAACTGCAGCAGGAATGGCTGCTTTAGCTCGTGGATCTTTTTTCTTTAAGCCTTCGGCAATTAAATCCGGGTGATATTTTCTAAAATAAGCTTCCATAATGTCACGAACGACAACGCCAGCTCCTGAATTTCCGTGGCAGCTGTGCTGGGCTAGGACAGCAACGGTAATTTCGGGTTTATCCCAGGGTGCCCAGCCTACAAACCAACCGTGATGTCGTGTTTGCATCGGACGGTTTTCACAAAGTGAATAAATTTGATCCGCCGAAAAACTCATAACTTGGGCGGTTCCTGTTTTTCCGGCCATTTGGACACCCGGAATTTTTAAACTGCGCGCTGTTCCCGCGGCGCCATTACTAACACGGCGCATACCTTCTTTTACAATTTTAAATGTATCGGCATCAATTTTATAGCCGTTTGGTTGTGGTAGCGTGATATCACGAACAATTTCTGGAAATCGCTCTAGCAAAACTTTTCCTTCGTGATCGACCACTTTTTTTACGATGAACGGCTTAACAACTTTGCCTTCTGTTGCAATCGTATTGTAAGCAATCGCCATTTGTAGCGGGGTTACGGTTACGTAGCCTTGACCAATAGCAGTACTTAAATTTTCGCCGGGCTGCCACTCTTCACCTCGCGTTGCTTTTTTCCACTCGGAATTCGGTAACCGACCGGCTGCTTCGCGGTCCATTTCAATTTTTGTACGCGCGCCTAAACCCAGCAGACTGATATAATTATACATTTTATCAACGCCTAATTTTATTCCCAGCTGGAAGAAAAATACGTTACTACTACGCTCAATGGCATCGTAAATATTAATGTAGCCTTCACCATTTCGATTATGATTATGGTAGGGGCGGCCACCAAAATAAAGTTTACCTGGAGAAAATAAAATTGTTTTGTCAGTAATAACTTTGTCTTGAAGTGCAGCTAAGGCTACTAAGGGTTTGAACGTCGACCCAGGCGCAAAGTGGTCTTGAATGACTTTGTTACGAAATGGCTTAAAAGGATCACTAGTTAATTTAGACCAAACTTTGGAAGATGTTTCAGTTGCAAAATCATTTGGATTAAATGCCGGGGTATTTAACCAAGCCAGCACTTCACCATTGCTTTTCATTGCAACAACTCCGCCGATGCGATTTCTACCGGCCATTGCCTTGTAAGCTGCATCCTGAATATCACGGTCCAACGTTAAGTACGCACTGTGTCCGTGCATGGGCTCTTGATCTTTAATTTGCTCGCCATAGATATTTGGAATTTCGGTAATCGTTTCCCGGCCATGCGCATCAACTTGGATGTAGCTAACACCATCAGCGCCACG
The DNA here is from genome assembly GCA_031427535.1 of Bdellovibrionales bacterium. GTDB lineage: Bacteria > Bdellovibrionota > Bdellovibrionia > Bdellovibrionales > Bdellovibrionaceae > Pseudobdellovibrio. The sequence continues at coordinate 2,716 of JANPNP010000368.1, forward strand.
AATATTTTTTTCTAAATACTCTTCAAGTCCACTTTTTCCAACAATGTCGCTTTGTTCAAAGATCAATGAATTCTTATACTTTTCGTTCAGCTTTGGAATTTCCAATTTAGAAATTTCACCGACATACCCAAAAAGTTGGGATCCATTTTCGTTTAGTGGATAATGGCGCAAAATAGATTCTCGGATTTCTAATCCTGGGGTCTCTAGACGAATACGTTTTAATCGAAATACCTCTTCACGCGCTAAATTATCTTTTAATCTGACTGTAGCGAAAGGCCCGTTTAAACGCTTACTACGCTGTATTTTTTCAATTACCTTGGCTGCATCCATTCCTAGAATTGGGCCCACTTTTTCGGCCAGGCCCTTCATATTTTCAATGTACTGTGGTGAAACCAAGACTTCAAAACCGGGTAAATTTTCGATCAAGGCTTTGCCTTCGCGGTCCAAAATCAACCCGCGGGGGGCAAAAATTTTATTCTGCTTTATTCTATTCTTTTCTGAATATTGGCGAAGTTCATTACCTGAAATGATTTGTAGCCAAATTAATCGAATTAAAAATATAAAGACGACGCAGGTGATGAACACATACAGTGTACGGTAGCGACCTTGAAACTCGCGGGCTTCATCCGGATTGCTAATATACTCGCTCATTACAGCTCCTCGCCTTGCTCTGGTGTCGCAGACCAGATGTGCTTCGTGTAGAAAAGCTGATCAAGCCATTCAAAAAGCCGGTAGGCCGGATAGCTGCAAATAAAATTTACGATAATTTGAATAAGGCGGTCAAAAAACTGTATCGAGGTTGGATTAACTTCAATTGATCTAGATAAGACGACATAGCTGATTTCAAAAATCACGCTACCTAACAAGGTAAAAAATGAAAATGATAGCGCACCACTTAAGCGCACGCGATCTTTAAAAACAGACAGTAGGCAAAAGGTAGTCAGTAAAGTTGTCCAAGCCATCTTTAACGGTATGTGTGAAAACCGGGTTAGGCAAAATCCTAAAAAATAAATGTAGAACACTGAAAATAGCGGGCTCCAGCGTAAGGAAATGAAAAAAATCATAAGAAGCCAAAGTTGCGGCGACGGAATGAAAGTAATTAGATTAGGCCAAAAGCTTGTTTGAAATCCGCACAGAAGAAAGAAAACGAAAGTGAAAAAAGTAATCTTAAAGTAAAAGCGTCCGCGCAGCGAGTTCATTCATTTCCATTTTTGCTTGTGGTTTGTGGATCAACGGTTTTCTCCAAAAAGTTTTCTAATGCCGCATGTTTAACAATAAAAATTTCTTCGACTTTGTTTGCATCAACTACAGGTTTTATATCAATAACAAGTGATGCGCTTTTAGTTTTTCTTTCGATATTAGTTACGACCCCAAGCGGGAAACCTTTTGGAAAAATATTATCTAAGCCACCAGTTACGATCAAATCGCCAATTTTTACGTCTTCAGTTCGCTCAACATATTGTAAAACACATGTTTCTTTATTTTTTCCTTCAACAATTCCGTGTGACCTTGTTTTCTGAATTAAGGCATCAACGACAGAATAGCGGTCAGTGACCAACATCACATGCGACGTGAAATATTGCGGTTTAAAAATGTATCCCACTGCACCTGATACAGTTAGCACGGCTTGTCCTGCACGCAGCCCGTGTTTGGTACCTTTGTTGATGGTAATGGTATTGTGATCGGCAACTAAATCGCGGCCAATGACTTGTCCGGGAATCAGCTCCATTTTTGTGTTACCTTGAAAATCCAACAGTGTGCGCAACCGCTCCAGTTCATTTTGACTTTCGGTGAACTGATTTAAGCGAGTTTGCAGCTCGCTGTTAACTTTTTGTAAACGCGCATTTTCAGATTTGATATTGATTAGGTTTAAATACTGAGCCGTTGTTGAACGAACTCCTAAACTTATGTTTGAAAAAAAGCTCTGTATGGATTGGGCTGCGAAGCTAAATGGCTGCGTAAACCACGAATTTTGAATCTTCTTTTGCTCCATATTAATCGAAATAAGTGGCAAAGAAATAATCAAAAGCAAAATAAAAGCTTTTTTAAAATTAAAATTTAGAAAATTCAAAGTGGGATCTCCTCGTATTAACGATAACAAACTAGAGGCGGAATTCAAGCCTAACAATTCATAGCTGCTTAAGTTTGTCCCGGATAAAGTATTTCTTGAAAATTAATTTAATTCGTGAGCTCATAGCATGTCTGTAAAAGAACATTTTTTAAAGGAGTACGCGCTCATGAAAACAACTCGCCGGGGATCACAGGGCTCACCAAATTCACTTTCGAATAGAATACGAAAAGGTTTAGCAGAAAGTGGTATTTCCACTCGTAGTATCGTGGCATTTGTTGTTTTTGGCATAATCATTTTAGTTTTTGTTTTGTCAGACTTGTCGGGCCGACAGGGCGGTGGGTCTTCGATGGGGTCAGCAGCTGAAGTAAATGGCCAAATTATTTCAATTAAAGACTTCCAAGACGAAGAAAACCGGCTAAGCCAGTACTACGCACAGCTTTTTGGTGGTCAATTCGATATGGGCGCTCAGCAAAGCATGCTCCGCGGTGAGGTTATGAACAGTTTAGTGACAAAAGCTGTGACATGGCAAGCAGCTGAAAAAGAGGGCATCTTTGCTACAGATGCCGAAGTTCGAAAAATGATCACTGAAGATCTTCCCTATTTCAAAAAAGAAGGCGTTTTTCAAACTGATGCGTACAAGGCCGTATTAAGTGCAAACCGCCTAACGCCGGGAGAATTTGAAAAAAAGTTGCGTCAAGACATCGTTAGTCAGCG
>JANPNP010000369.1:0-2330 GCA_031427535.1 Bdellovibrionales bacterium
TGCAGCTGTGGTTGAATCCGCACCGAATGCAGCACGCGTCACCGAAACCAACGCTAAAGATACAGGCTCTGATTCATCCGCGGTAAATTTTAAATTAACCTATGCGGAAGTATCCGTTGACGTGCTAGCACGCTGGGTTGCGGAAAGCTCTAGATTAGGATTGTTTCAGAATCTGCAAGATTACTCGGCCGGAATTCTGCCAGATTATAAAAAACGCAAGTATCCGTTACACGAAATTCTTAAAAGCTATGAAAAGAAACTGCCTATTGGTCAGTCGGAAATGTTCTTGTCCGGAATTGTTGGTGATGACGGTCAAATGATCGGACTAAATGCAGCCGTAGAAATGAAATCGCTTGAGGCCGGAATAGTCCATGGCTCTTTAACAATAACTCGCGCTGCACGCGCCGGACGAGAAACCTATCCTGCTGATTTCGAACTATCAAAAGGTGCTGCTTTTTTCATAGTAGATACAATAAATCGCCAAAGCTTTGCTGCCGAAAAAGAGTCCTTAACGATGGCGCCTTTTCAAGTCTTTAAATCTGTTGAATTTATGGGTCAAAAAACTAAGTTTGTCATAGTGCTAGAGCCCGATATTTAAGACTGCTAAAAATATCCTTGTAACAATACTCGTTAGACCTTTACCCAGCCCCAGAAAAAGGCTTCAATGGTTCATCTTAAGCTTTTAAGGAGCCTATAATGAATGCAAAAAGTCTTCGCCTTTCCCCGTACATCACAGAAGAAAAAATTCAAAAAAAAGTTGCCGAAATTGGTGCTATTCTGACCGATAAGTTCATGAATAAAAAAGTTACGGCAGTTTGTGTGCTTAAAGGCTCTTTCGTTTTTTATTCTGATTTAATTCGCCAAATTAATACCGACATCACATGCGAATTTTTCGGAGTCTCCAGCTATTCCGGAATGACATCGTCAGGAGAAGTTAAAATTACTTTAGATTTAACAAGTCCGATCCAAGGGCAACATGTTGTCTTGATCGAAGATATTGTCGACACCGGCATAACAATGAATTATCTAAAAAAGACAATCGAGGCCCGTAACCCGGCTTCATTAACCACAGTAGCACTATTAGAAAAACCAGAAGCCCTAAAAGTTCCGTGCAAACTAGATCACGTAGGTTTTCAAATAACGAACGAATTCGTCGTAGGCTACGGCCTAGATTACCAAGGCTACTACCGAAACCTACCCTACATAGCCCAAGTACAAAACTTCCAATAACAAAAAGGTACCTGCTCACTTTCTGTATAGCGGCGCGTAAAATAACTTCGAATTGCATAAAAAAAGGGATTTTAGATGAAAATAATGATGATTTTGGTTTTGTTATTAAGCTTTAACGTTTGGGCGCAGACTGAAACCGTTCCGTCAGAGCCAAAAATTGAGTCTCCGGGAACGATCGTAGCCCCCACGCCACAGCAAAAGGCCACGGTAAAGAAAGCAGCAAAAAAAGCTAAAAAAGCTGCGAAAGAAAATCCGCAAAATACAAATTCGACTTCGGAAATGACACCAGCGCCACAAACCGAAACAGCTCCAATTTTGGCGCCGGCACCGATGGTTGAAACTGCGCAAGCTGAACCAGCTCCGATGGAAAATAAAAAATCGGACACTAGCAGTTTTTCGGAACCTCACCGTTTCGGTTTACATGCTGACTTAAATGTTCCGCATATTTTGAATTACGGTTTAGATTACGTTCATCCGTCCGAGTGGTTTTCAGGGGCCGTTAACTTTGGTGGGTATTCGATGTCTGGCTTAGCAAAAAGCACTGATATCCCGAACGGTTTAAATATTAAAATTGCCAACCAAGAACTTATGCTTCGAATGCATCCCTTACGTGGATCATTCTATTTAGGATTGGGCTACGGAAATCACATAATCACAGTAGAAACAAAACAAAGAATTTCTGTGACAACGCCGGTTCCAGGATCAGCAGATGTAGAAATTTCGGATGAAATTAAAGCTAATTATTTGCTTCCGCATATTGGCTGGGCTTGGAGATTACCATTAGGCTTAACTTTCGGTTTAGACATTGGATATTTAGCACCACTTAATCCTAGCGTTGATTTAAAATCTAAGGTTTCAAATATTAGCGGTCCTATTTCTAGTTCGGATGTGGAATCAACGGATGAATATAAAAATGCTCGTCGTGATTTAATTAATAAGTCTGAGCAAGCTGGTAAAACAGGTTTACCTTATTTTACAGTTTTTCGCATCGGATGGCTTTTTTAATCGGTCATAAATTTAAGGGAGTTCTGCATGAAGCAATTTCACGATTTACTTCATTACGTTTTAGAACACGGCAATAAAAAATCTGACCGCACCGG
>JANPNP010000370.1:0-5167 GCA_031427535.1 Bdellovibrionales bacterium
GGCCTACTGTCGAAAGCGAAGCTTTAGAATTTAAAATCGAGATTGCTAGGAATTAGCATTAAGTACGCCTTTTCTAAATAGAACGGGCGTACTTCAAAGTTTTCTTACTTAAAGTAATCCAGTCTTGCGTGATTTCGACTAAAACGGGGGTTACGATAAGACCTTTTTTTATAGCTTGATCGAAAAGTTTTTTGTATGCAGGATCTATGTCTTCAGCTACCGAGAATTCTGTAACGTCATTTCTTTGGATTGTGAAAATAAGTTCTGCTTTATGTCCTTTATCGATAAGCTTCATTAACTCCTGCAAATGCTTTTGGCCGCGCTCGGTTACAGCATCTGGAAACTGTGCAATTCCGCCCCTTGCTAAGGATACATTTTTAATTTCTATGTAATGCTTTTTAGCTTTTTCATCTTCTAAATGTGATTCATCAACACAGAACACTCCATCTAGGCGTGTTTCCTTTGATATTTTGTATTCAGACTTATAATAGGAATAGGTTTTCCAATTTTCAAAATGGGGTTTTTTACTTTCAATCGATTGATTAGCCGCAAATTGCACTACCTTGTTTGGCCACGATGTATTAACCCCTACCCATGCACCAGAAGCTGCTTTCACGGCCTCGAGCGTACCTTTTAGTTTTCTGGCCGGGTCGTCACTTAGTGAAAACCAGCATGCGTGCTGCTGATCTTTTTCGATGACTGATTTTAAGCTGCCGGTATTAGGACAGTGGATAGTTAACTGAATTTTCTTCTTTGTCTTAGTATCTACATATTCGACATCGGCAAAAAATCGCTTGTAACGCTTAAGCAAGATACCTTCAATTAACTTAGTCTTAAATTCGATCATCACATTCTTTCTGGAACTGGAATTCCTAAAAGTGCTAGCCCTTGCTTTAAAATTTGTGCAGTTGCTGCAGCCAATGCTAACCTAGATTTTTTTAATTCTTCTGTTTCGGCTTTTCCAATCGAGCATTCGTGATAAAAAACATTAAATTTTTTGGCCGCTTCATACAAATAGGTGCAAAGGGCCGATGGCCTGTAGTTGTCAGCTGCCATTAAGACAACCGAATTAAAATTCATCAGATGCTGCATCAACTTTATTTCCGCAGGATCCGCCAGCAAGGCGCCATCAAAACTAAGGCTTTTGACTGAAAACTTTTTAATGACAGACTGAATACGAGCAAAACTGTACTGAATAAATGGGCCTGATTCGCCGTCTAATTTCAGCCATTCGGCCATGTCGAAAACAATTTTCTTATTTGTGTCCTGACGAAGCATTCCGTACTTTATGGCCCCTTGGGCTACACAGTCTGAAACACTTTCAACTTCGGCCGCATCCCATTCATCATTGTATCTAGAAAGATATTCGGTTTTGACATGCTTTTTCATCTGACTAACTAAATCCATCAAAGGAATGACGTTTCCTTTACGTGAACTCATAGCCCCATCTGGTAATTCGACAAAATTATACTGCAAATGAAAACAGTTTTTTGCTTGTGGAAAGCCAAGAACTTCCAACGATCTAAAAACTTGCTTAAAATGAAGAGCCTGACGAACGTCCACCACATAAATTGATTTTTCAACATGGTGATCTTGAAATTTTCGTCGAGCTAATTCGATATCTTTAGTTGCATAAAGACCGGTGCCATCGGTTTTAAGTAGCATACAAAAACCCAGATTCTCGCTTTCAAAATCAAGCCCAATTGCGCCTTGTGACTGCACAAGCTTGCCTTCTTTGAAATACTTTTTAACCATTTTTACAGAATCTGCATCGACGTCAGATTCCCAGTACCATACGTCGAACTTAACCCCCGCCCAGGTGTAAACCGTGTTCATCAGATCGATCGACCATTGACGGGTTTCTTTCCATAAATCGTAAAATTCGCCCTGCTGGCGCTCAAGTTGCTTTAGGATTTCAGTTAGTTCTTTTTTATTGCTTTCAAAATTATCGGTTTTGACTTCGTCTTCTAATTTTATATTGGCAGCCGAATACATTTGGCCCAGCCATTCGCCACGATGGGGATCGGAACGTTTTTTATCTAGAACGTCTAAACCAACATGTTTTTTGATATACCACAGACATTTTGCGACGTGTGTACCGACATCTCCTGGAAAGGTTGTGCTTACGATTTCATGCCCGGCATAGCGTAGTAACTTTATTAAAGAATCCCCAAGGCAAAGATTTCGCATATGTCCCACGTGAATTTCTTTGTGCGTGTTGGGCTGTGAATATTCGATCATGCCTTTCGGAGTTTTCTCTGTAAGCTGGCGCTTGAAAAGCTCGCCACTACTTGCGGGAATGACAACCTTGTCTGCCAATAGAGCAGAAGAAAATTTAAAATTAAGGTAGGGGCCTGCCACTTCGACGCTGGTAACACCTGAAATTTCGCCAAATAAATTTTTTAATTCAGCTGCAGCGGCTGGCGGTGCTTTTTTCAAATTTTTTGCTAGAATAAAGCAGCCAAATGCCAGATGACCCAGATCTGTATTAGGGGGATCTACCAATTGGTTATAAATTTCAGCTTTTTCTAAGTTAACACCCAGTTTAGAAATGGCTTTAAATAGCGCTTCGGTTAACAAAAGACGTAGCGGATCATGCATTAGATTCATATGGGTTTAAGAAATAACAAAAGCCCGCCGTTTTGCAATACAAAATCAGTGTATCTGCTTGTTAAGTCCTGCCAAAAGCGCTAAAATTAGCTTTTAATACATGCTGTGTTTAAATCACAATTACTACAGAGGATTTATGTCCGATATCGCAGTGAAAACTCGAATTCCTAAACCCGACTGGCTTAAAGTGCGCGCACCTTCTGGTGAAAATTATGGTCGCATCAAAAACATGCTCGGCGAACTGAAATTAGCCACAGTTTGCCAAGAAGCTAAATGTCCAAACATGGGCGAATGTTGGTCTGGCGGCACAGCTACATTTATGTTGATGGGTGAAGTGTGTACTCGTGGATGCAGATTCTGTAATGTAAAAACTGGTAATGCAAAATTAGGACTTCCGCCTGTTGATGCATTCGAACCAGAAAAAGTTGCCTTTTCAATTTCACAAATGAAACTGCACTACGTTGTGATTACATCGGTTGATCGTGACGATATGCCAGATCAAGGTTCGGATCATTTTGCTCGAACTGTGAAAACTATAAAAAAATTAGACCCAAATTTAATTGTTGAAATACTAACGCCTGATTTTCGCGGCGATGAAAGTTTAATTCGGCATTTAGCAGCTGCAAGGCCCGATGTGTTCGCACATAATATTGAAACCGTTGAACGACTAACTCCATCTGTTCGTGACCCGCGCGCAAAGTACCGTCAAACATTACGCGTGCTAGAAACTGTTAAAGAATTCGATCCAGCGATGTATACCAAATCGTCAATCATGCTGGGCCTTGGTGAAAAAGATGATGAGATTTTGCAAACGTTAAAAGACTTACGCCAAGTAGGATGTGATGTTGTGACGTTCGGACAGTATCTTCAACCAACAGAAAAACATTTAAAAGTGATTGAATACATAACTCCTGAAAAATTTAAACAGTGGCAAACTGTGGCCGAAAGCATGGGCTTCTTGTACGTAGCAAGTGGTCCGCTGGTGCGAAGCTCTTACCGCGCTGGAGAATTTTTTATGAAGGGCATAATTGAAAAACGAAACCAAGCAGCAGAGCTGATTTCTGCTGAAAATTCTGAAAGGATTTCTTAAATGGCTGCAACAGACGTAAAACTTCCTGAGCTGGGCGAGGGCGTTACTGAAGGTGAACTTATTAAGTGGCTGGTAAAACCCGGCGATTCAGTAAAAGCGGATCAAACCGTTGCAGAAATTATGACGGATAAGGCAACTGTTGAAGTTCCATCACCTGTTGCCGGTGTGGTAAAAGATTTAAAATTTAAACCTGGCCAAGTTATAAAAGTCGAAAATGTTATTTTAACTTTAGATGGTGCTGGCGCTTCAGCTACTGCTGCCGCACCAAAAGCTACAGAGCCTGCTTCGAAAACCACGCAAGAGTCAAAAGCAACTGCACCACCTGCCGCAGGCGCACCAGCTAACGGAAAAGCGATGGATGTCAAACTTCCCGAACTTGGTGAAGGCGTTACTGAAGGCGAATTAATCAAATGGTTGGTTGCTCCAGGTGATCAAGTTAAAGCGGATCAAACTGTTGCAGAAATCATGACAGACAAAGCAACCGTTGAAGTTCCGTCCCCGTTTGCCGGTACAGTAAAAGAATTGAAATTTAAAAAAGGTGAAATTATAAAAGTAGAAAATGTTATTTTAACTTTATCGGGCGCAAGTGGTGCCGCATCAGCAAGTGCAGCCAGTAGCGCACCACAAAGTTCGCAGAATGGTGCTTCGACGACTCAGAAATCCGTACCAGCAATGCCAATGGCCATGTCAGCAACTGCAAGCCACGGCGTATTTCCACCAGTAGCTGATTCGCGCGTGTTAGCAACTCCTGCAACCCGTAGATTAGCACGCGAAATGGGAGTCGACATCAACGGCATGACGGGCTCTGGTCTTGCCGGCCGAGTTACGCGTGATGATGTAACAAACGCAAAAGGCAGCAGCACTGTTGCACACGGCGCAGGAGCAACGTCTGCAGGTTCGCCGACCATGAATTTTCCTAAGCCAGCTTTTACATCCACCAATGCGCAAGCCGAAGAGCGCGTTGATTTTATGGGAATACGAAAAAAAATCGCACAGAATTTGCAAATGTCAAAATCGATCATTCCGCATTTTACCCTTATGGATGAGGCTGATGTAACTCAACTTGTAACTTTACGTGAGTCTTTAAAAGATTTTGCAGAAAAGAACGGTACTAAAATTACGTATTTGCCTTTTGTGGTTAAGGCATTAATTGCGACCATGAAAGAATTCCCAATGTTTAATGCTTCGATCGACGACGCGGCATCGCAAATTGTGTACAAAAAATATTTCAATATTGGCTTTGCAGCCGACACACCAAACGGATTAGTTGTACCGGTAATTAAAAATGCCGATCAAAAGTCCGTTTTAGAAATCTCTAAAGAAATTATTGATCTTTCAAAGCGGGCTCGTGATGGCAAGCTTAAGTTAGATGAAATGAAGGGTGCATCGATCACGATCACCAATATTGGATCTGTTGGCGGAACGTATGCGACTCCGATAATTAATCACCCTGAAGTAGCTATTTTA
>JANPNP010000371.1:0-1585 GCA_031427535.1 Bdellovibrionales bacterium
GCGCACTTTGTTCTTTAATAACTCGTTGATAATCCGCTACCACATCGCTTGTCTGTGGATTTGAAGTCGAAATTTGCGCAAATGATAAAGTGCCTAATAGCAAAGTCAGTTGGAATTTCTTCAAGTACATGGTTACTCCCCAGAGGATTAAATAAAAATTAGGCCTGCTTTAAACTTTTTAATCGCGCCCAAAGCAATAGCATCAACATCGATAAAAAAGACAGCATCAACAACCTACCTGTTGGAAAGCTTGGTGGCAGGGTGCTCATACGTGCACAGCCACCGAACACTTCATCACCCGAAAGTTCATCGCGGCCGTACAGATAGTTGATGGCGTTGATATCGTCTTCGGCAAGACTGAAATTCTGTTTAGCGCCAGTTGAGTAATTCATTAAGGCTGCTGTATCTGTCGAATGTCCAATGCCCAGCGCATGACCAATTTCATGAGCTAGCGCAACTTTTGCCAAGGTTGTATTTAGGTTATTAAAATTCGCAATTGTTCCGCTTTCAACATTCAGTACAACGAAACCCAGTGTCAAACGGCCTGCCGAATTGGGATAGGCGCCACCAACACCGATGGCTCCGTCGGGATCAACTCCGGCAAACGTGGTTCCAAAGGCCGGATCACAGACAATTACGGCGGCTTCTGATGCCGTGCCAGAAACCGCTTGCGCAGGCGTTGCAGTCGATGACGTGCGTAGCACTAATTTCAGTTCACTGTTCGGAATTGAATTCCAAAGATTCATTGATTCTTGAATTAACGTTGCTGTTTCAGGTCTGCATCCAGCCGGATTTAAATGGAAAGTCAGTTTCGGGTCTTCCCAACCATTATTGTAAATGAGCGTAAAAGCTGAAGCAGTTGTCTGAATTAATAAAGTAAATATCAGAATTTTCATCAGTTACTTCCTATCTGATATGCAAGACCCGTTAATAACGCAAAATTTCTTTTTTGGTAGTGAAACGGGGCTTCAGTAATAAGGCTGCTTTGCCAAGATAGTTTGGGCGTAAAAGAATAATTTAAACCAAGTTCTAAAGCCAAATTATTCATCGACGCCTTGCTATTTGGAATTTCGAAATCAGCTACACTGCCGCCGTTATTCAAGGTAACAGTTCCACCTTTACCTTCGATCCGCGTGTGATGCAGTAAAATGCCAGTTTTCCATTCGAAACCCGATTTATTTAGTTGCTGTGCAAATTGAAAACGAAGTAGCAAATGGGTTTCGAAAATGTTTCCATCGGGCCCTTTTTTCGGAAGTAACGTGTAGTCTGCAAATAACAATAACCGTGAGTTTGCATTTAAGCCGTACGAATAGCCTAGCAACAGTGGATATTGCAGTGGTGCAATGAAATCTTTCTTGGCGCTGCTGACACTTGTCGTTTTCAAAATCGATCTAGAAAAAGCACTTAGGCCCGCATAAAATAAATGTCGACGTCCACTAGACGAATTAAAATTTGCGGTACTTTGTGACGTTTCAGCCGGCGCTGATGAAACAGGCTTTCCGCCGACAATTTCAACAGCACCAACTGGTTTTGTGAACACCAATACAACTAATAGTAAAATACTATGCAAAATGACATAAAAACC
>JANPNP010000372.1:0-6551 GCA_031427535.1 Bdellovibrionales bacterium
GTAAAGTGATTGGGAAACAAGGCAAAACGGCCGCAGCTATGAGAACCATAATTCGCGCTGCTGGCACGAAATTAAATAAACGCTACCACTTAGATATCGTCGAATAGAAATAATCAACTCATAGATAATAAAAAAAAAGGAGCCTTAAAAGCTCCTTTTTTTTTAATTTAACTGCTACATCATTTCCTAGTGGATACGAACCAAGCTTTAAAAAAAATTGGAATTGTCTCAGACGCCCATGGCATTCGCGGCGAGCTGTACGTCATCGTATTTTCAGGCGATATCAGTTGGTTATCGACAGCTAATGAAATTACTTTGAAAAATCCATCTGATGGACTTATGCAAATTTTTAAATTAAAAAAAGCGAAGGCCTTTAAAAAAGGGTTTATTGCCAGCTTCCACGACGTGAGCGATCGAAATCAGGCGGAAGACTTAAAGAAATACGAAGTGTGGTTAGACCAGGCCCACTTTGTTTCAAATGACGGCGAACAGCCTTTCTTGGCCGAACTGCTTGATTTCGAAGTGTCAGACAAAACACTAGGCCAAATTGGTAAAGTAATTCGGTTTTCAAGTAATGGTGAACAGGATCTGTTGGTGCTGGATCAATCCGTAAATCAGCAGAATATTGAAATTCCATTTATAAAGGAATTTGTAGTTAGCGTTGATTATACACTTAAGAAAATTCTTACCGATTTGCCTGAGGGCCTTGTGCAAATAAATGAAAAAGATTAGTTTTAAAGTTATCACTTTATTTCCTGGTTTAATTCAGCCGTACTTGCAAGATGCACTGTTAGCAAAAGCAATGGCATCCGACATTATCCACGTTCAAGCAGTGGATCTGCGAAATTTTTCTCAGAAAAAATATAATTCAGTGGACGATACAGTTTTTGGCGGAGGCGACGGGATGCTACTTCAGTACCGCCCCTTACAATTAGCTTTGGAAAGCATACCCGTAAGTGGTGATGGGAACAAAAGGCGTAAAGTGGTCTATTTGTCGCCGCAGGGAGCTCGGTGGAGCGCGGAACTTGCAAAAGAATTTTCAGCTTTAGACGAAGTTATTCTTATTTGCGGGCGCTACGCGGGGATTGATCAGCGTTTTTTGCATCAGTATGTGGATGTTGAAATATCTCTTGGGGATTTTGTACTTTCGGGTGGCGAACTTGCTGCTTTGGCTATTATTGAATCTGTTTCTAGATATATCCCTGGCGTGCTTGGGCACAATTTATCAGTTGCGCAGGATAGTTTTGAAGACGGTCTTTTAGAAGCCCCTCAGTTTACGAAACCTCAAGTTGAAAACGGACTTGAGGTTCCTGCCGTGTTACTATCAGGAAACCATTTAAAAATTTCCGAGTGGCGAAAAAACTGTTCTATCCTAATCACTTTAAAAAAACGGCCGGATTTAATAGCTAGACAGGGAAAGAATATTGCGTGGACGGAAGTAAAGAAGTTTTACGCGGACATGAGCACGCGTGATAAAGAAATTTTAAACCTTGAAAACATGGAATTTCCAGATGAAACGTAAAGTACCTTTGGCTGTTGCACTGATGCATTACCCAACTATTGATCGTCAAAAAAATTTGGTTGCAACGAACATTACAAATTTTGATATTCACGATATTGCTAGGGCTTGTCGCGTGTACGGCATTGACCGTTACTATTTAGTTCATCCAGCAAATGATCAGCTCATGTTCGTTGAGCGAGTGCTAGATCACTGGCGGGTCGGCGAAGGTGCTAAATTTAATCCGATGCGCCGAACCGCTTTAGAAAGCGTATTTACGGCTAAGGATCTGCAATCAGCTTGTCAGCACTGGGGGCATTCAGATGCCCGCGTTATAGCAACTGCTGCTAGATCCATGGAAGCCCAGAAAAGCTTTACGTTTAAAGAGCTAAAAACCGAGTTTGAAACAGGCACTGACCCCTACTTTTTGGTCTTCGGAACAGGATTTGGATTAACGCAAGACTTTATCAGTTCATGCTACGGCATTTTAGAGCCCATTAACGGTGCGTCGAAGGATAATTATAAGCATCTGAGCGTACGTTCTGCTGTCAGTATCTGCCTTGACCGACTCCTTGGGTCATGGTAACTCATTACTCTTCAGAAACGCTAAAACAAGGATAGACTTATGGCTAAAGCAAAAACGACAGTAAAAGCATCACCAAAAAAAGTAGTAAAAGCTAAAACCACAGCTCATAAAGAGACCAACCTTGTGAAGCGTGTTACGCAGAAAAAAGCTAATGCTAAGATCGCGGCATTTTCAGCTGGTGATACAGTTAACGTTTTTGTTAAAGTTATCGAGGGTGAAAAAGAGCGCGTTCAGGTTTACAAAGGCGTTGTAACTAAGATTCAAGGTCACGCTCACAAGACATTTACCGTTCGTAAAATTTCTGCTGGTGTTGGCGTTGAGCGAACTTTTCCGTTTAACTCACCTGCGGTTGATAGCGTTGAATTAGTTAGTCATGGCCGCGTTCGCCGTGCGAAACTTTACTACCTACGTGGTCTAGATGGCCGTGCAGCGCGTATTGAATCTGACCTTGTGAATACTGAGTCTAAGGCTTCAGTAGCTGCAAAGACCGCAGCTAAAGCCGCTGCAAAGCCGGATGCTGAAACAAAATAAGTCTTTCAACCAGCTGGCTATTACCTCATAGTAGTAGCCAGTGCGATTTACTAAATCAAAATTAAATGAACATTTAAAGTCACTTTCAGAGCCCTTCATTGGTATTGATGAAGTTGGACGCGGCTGCCTTGCAGGGCCTGTGTATGCGGCAGCTGTCTGTTTTAAGTCAACGATCGACATTAAAAAATACAAAGATTCGAAAGCCATTAAATACATTCAACGAGAAAAACTTTCTGAAAGTATCAAACACCACCATCATTTTGCAATCGGCATAGCCTCGGTTGCGGAAATTGATCAGCACAATATTTTGCAAGCTACTTTTTTGGCCATGAGACGTGCCGTCGAAAACCTAGCGTTAAATATGGAGATGACAACAGCCACTTTGTTAATTGACGGGCGTGACGTTATTCCGAACTTTGAACGTTACCACCAGCAGCCCATCATTGAGGGCGACGCTAAAGTAAGACTGATTTCTGCAGCATCAATTGTTGCAAAGGTAGCTCGCGATAATTTTATGATTCAACTTGCGGGTCAATTTAAAGACTATGAATTTGATAAGCACAAGGGCTACGGAACAAAACTACACCGCGAGCGCATTCAGAAATTTGGTCCTACAAAGTGGCATCGTCAGACCTTTAGCGGAGTCCGCGAGTACTGCTGATGATCCAAATCACCAAGCGGGCTATAGGTCCGAGGCAGCAGTCATCCGATTGTTAAATAAACGTGGCTGGAAACTTGAATGCCACCGTGCCCGAACAACAATAGCTGAGATCGATTTAATCTTTTCAAAAAATAATGAAATACTTTTAGTTGAGGTAAAAAGATTAGACGATGACTGGCGCGCGTTTGAACGTATAGGAAAAAAGCAGTACCAAGCATTACAAAAAAATTTGGTGTTTCTGACAACGAATTTGAAAACGTACCGATTCATAGCGACGGTGTGCTGGGTGGATGCAAAAAATAAAGTTTCATTTGTACTTGTTAATTAATTTTTAATTCAGCCGGTGGAATAACTTTCGTGGGTTTCCCATCATAAGAAAAATCAAATGTGAAATTCCATTGGCCGTCGGTACTTTGTTTTTGGTCATAGTAGAAATTAACGGCCCAGCATTCGCCGGGTGGTTTTAATTGTGTGATAAAAGATGTACGCTTTAGTCGCTTCGAACTGTCGCGGTCGGCGCTGGCATCAAAGACAACTCCTGTTAAGACATTGATATAGGGGCTAACAAAGCCAATGGCGAACGATATATCGTCTTGTTTTGCTTCAATACGATTACTTGTTAAACCAACTTTAAAATATTGTTGCTTATCATTTAAATAACTAAGGGTGGTCGTGGAATTGGTTGCATACTGGTACGGGCTGTATTTTACCTGCGAGCTACTTTGGAAGTGGTCTAAATCAAGCACCATTGTGGCGGCCATATTTGATAGCGGCTGATCGGTCTTTTGGCCGTACTGCGCTTGGAACAAATCATAGGCTTGCGACAGGCGAAACAGAAATACCGTCTTGTACGAATTGTCGGCCTGCTTTTTTTTAACCACGCGGTTTAGTACCGAAACGGCAACAACATTTCGGTCATAGACCCGGTCATCGAAATCATACTGTAAGCCGCGCTTTGAATTTAAATCGTTATTAGAAATAATTAAATCTTTTGACGAGTAGGGGTCTTCGTTGACGGTTAAGTTTCCAAAAAATGGATGAGTTTCTTGTTCGATCCAAGGAACAACGGTGTACTGAATTTCGGGAATGATTTCGTGTTTGTATTTGGTTTGTGTCGTTTCATAATCATCATCATAGATTCGATAGAATTTAGTTCGTGAGTTAACATCTAGTTGTACATAGTGCCTAGCATTAAATCGTTTTTCGCCAACTGGAAAAAAATATTGAGTTTCATTAAAGCTTAAAGCTGAACCGATATTGGCAAAGTCTTTAAGATTGTACGTATCGGTGACCAAACTAGTTCGTAAAGAGGCCCGCTTTCCAGTGCGTATTTGGTCTATAGCGGGATCAAATATTTCATCATGAGTGGTTTTGCAATCTGGATCTTTTTTATTTTCACACGTCGGATCATTTTTAGAATTACTAACGTGTTTTTGTCCGCCAGTAACACTCATGTCATCGTAGGGGTTCGTGCGCACAAATTGCGCGAAGCTAGTCTCCATTTTAAAATAAAAAGGCGTGTCGTACAGTTTATACAACGATGAATCAAATCTAAATTCGGGTGCCCGGTGCACAGCGGCTTTGTTTTCAGAAAGTGGATCGGCACTCAGTAAGTTTCGGTAGTATGAACTATCGATTGTGGCAACTGAGTGCGTGAACTGCTTAGATACGTTTAAACGATTTTCTAATGCGGGATCGGTGTAGTTTTTGAACTCGTCGTAGAAATCTTTTGGATATTGCAAGTCATTTACCAAAGAAGCTTGAAGTCTTGCGGTAAGTGTTTCGTCAATGGCATATTGATTAGTTGATCTAAAAGACCAGCGATGAATTTTTTTATCTTTTTCGTCCGGATGATAGCGAAAAAATCTTTCGTCAGAAGCAAACACGCTATCATGTAAATACGAAGCGTGGGCCGTGCCAAATGTTCCCGGTGCTAACGCATATCTGTATTCAATAAGGGGTTTTAAGCCGCCAAGCTCGTAATTTTTAAGCGTAAAGGTCACATCATGCGAGCGCGACGGGGCCCAGAATAAACTTTCAGCGATAACAACACCACGACCCGGGATGTAACCTATACTGGGCGGCAGAAGGCCTGTTTGGCGGTCTGACTTAAGTGGAATAGCTAAGTAGGGAAGCCAGAAAATTGGGATGTGGCCAACTTTGAAAAATGTACTTTTTAAGTAAGCGTAGCCGCCAAGCTCTGCTTTAATTTGCGAGGCTTGAAAACTCCAGGTTGCGGGACAATTGGAACATGTCGTGTAATCTGCCTGAGCCACATCGAATTCTGTATCGGAAATTTTCTCGATCAGATTTCCCTGGAATCGCACATTGTTTGATTGTACAAAACCAGAATAGATTAGTCCCTGACCGGATTCATAGTCTAATTGCACTTCATTTCCGCCGATTTGATACTGCGCCGTCTGAACTGTTACTTTTCCTTTAAGAATGGCACGTTTTAAAACCAAATCGATGACCACCGAGTCAGCTTCAAAAAATTGATTTTGGTATACAATCTTTACGTTTCCTTCAATGAAGATTTTTCCGTTTTCGACGTCACGAACTAAATTGTTAGCCGTTATGGTGAAACCCTGAATTTTAGCTGCCGCGGACACCGCCGGTTCCGTTTGCGCGACAGCTTCAGGGCTTGCGCCCAGTAAAGTGAAGACTGAAATTAAAAAGAAAAGCAGGCCACAATTTTGGATCACGTTAAAAAGTGTAGCAGCTCCGTTATTAAAGTCACGAGTCGAGACTAAGGCCCCGTGTATTTTTTTGTGACAATTGCCGATAGATATTCACGAGGTAAATTATGCAAGCACGCTATTATGAAGTTGGAGACCTAACTGTGGTAGAAATCAAAGGCCGAATCGAGCCCGAGCAAAATAAACCGTTTCGTGATGTTTGTGAGCGCGAACTAAAGAACAAAAAAGTCGTGTTTTGCCTTGAATCACTACATTTTACAGCTTCAGCTAATATCACGACATTTTTTGAATCAATTCAATTTATAAGCGATGCACGCGTGGTGGGTCTAAAGCCTGATTTCTATAAATTACTAACGCTAAAAGGCATTGATATTAAAATATTTTCCAGTTTATCTGACGCAATTAAGTCGTCGGATGCATTTGTTGGCTAAGATTTAAATTTAATTTTTCAAGCCGGGCTAAGCGCTCGGTTAAAAGCTGTGCATTGTCTAAACTACGTAGAAGCTGCTCACGGGCAGCCTCTAGCATTTGTGTAGAATGGTGCAATTGATTTTCAGAAAGCTTCATTTTTTCAAG
>JANPNP010000373.1:0-1641 GCA_031427535.1 Bdellovibrionales bacterium
ACTTCCAGTCTTAAGTCAATTTTCTGTCTCAAGACGTATCTACAATGCACCAAAAACGGCTAAAATATACGTTTAGGAGGCTTATATGCAAGGTCCACGATCTCCGGCAGCTCACGAATTTTCTGAAGTCGTCGAGTTTCTAAATCAGAACTTAAGAGTAAGTAATCCGTGGCCCATCAGCAGCGAATATCCAACCGCTCTGTCAGCAAACAATATTCACAATATGAGCATTATCGTTGAAGACGAAAAGATTCTTTCCCACGCCGTATTAAAGCCAATGATTGTGAAAACGCCGCACTGTATTTTTAAAGTAGGCGGCATTGGTTCGGTGGTGACTGATCCCAATCACCGCCAAAAAGGTCTAAGTTCAAAAAATGTTGAAAACTGCATGCTGCTAGCCAAGCAGCAAGAATGTGATATGACCATTTTGTGGACCGATCAGTTCGACTTTTATCGCCGCTTCGGGTTTGAACTTGCAGGAATTGAACAGACTTATGTTCTTGAAAACAACTTTCCGATTAAAAATAATAAGCTGAAATTTCTTTCTGATACCAAAGTTGATCCGGCGGCATTACTAAAACTGTATTCCCAACATACCGTGCAAACTTTACGAACCGTTGATGACGTACGCAATTTTTTAAAAATTCCCAATTCGCATTTGTACACTGCGTGGAATGAATACAATCAATTAGTTGCTTACGCTGTAATTGGAAAAGGTATTGATTTAACTAACTACGTTCACGAATGGGCGGGCTCGGTGGATAGCTTATTGGATTTATTTTCATTTATGCAACAGAAGCACGATCAGCCACTAACCATTATGGTTCCTGCGCACTCGGTGAACCTAAAAAAACAACTAGATGCCGTTTGTACAGTTTCCCATTTGGGATTTTTAGGAATGATTAAATTTGTTAATTTAGAAAATATATTAAACAAGGTAAAAAAAGCATTTCGCGCAGAAGGCTTTGAACAAATCGTTCTTGAAAAACAAGGTGAGCAAATTGTTTTCGGTTACGGAACAGATTTATACACCATGAAAAATGAATCCGATTTAACCCGGTTGCTATTCGGACCACTAAAACCCGCAGATCTCGATTTTGTAAAACCAGAAACACAAAAAATTCTTTCAGTCCTGTTGCCACTGCCGCTATGGGTTTGGGGTTGGGATTCTATATGAAACTGAAAATTCTATTGATACTTTTGTCGCTAGCAACTGTCACATCATGTTTAAAGAAAATGGATCTGTCAGACGATAATTTGGGTCCAGCAATTGATCCAGTCGTACTTACAAAAACGTTAGGCCAAGCCTTCGGCACCTTCGATTACAATGAAATTAAGCCGAATGAATTCACCAGCGTGATGCAGTCGCAGAAGATTCAGGACAGCAACAGTCAAAACCTGCAACAAGAAGGTATTTCGGTAACGTCCATGATTAATGACAGCGAAAAATTGTTTTTAGATTTAGTCGTGCAAACCGAAGAATACAAGGGTGGCCAAACAACACTTTCGGCACCAGTTGCTTGGCCCTTAACTTTTAAAAAAGCGGCAGCAAAAGCCCAGTCGGACATGGTTCAGTCACAAGAAGATGCCCGGCCACCCGTTTTGACATTTCTGACCTTTCAAGCGCTGGCGTTTGGATCA
>JANPNP010000374.1:0-18268 GCA_031427535.1 Bdellovibrionales bacterium
GTTTTACGCTTTATGCATACAAAGCTTGATGAGCGCGTATCACCACTAAAGCACATCGAAGCATTTAAAAAAGGTTTACAAGATTCAGCTGCGCGTGAAAAAGAACGTGAAGCAAAATCGGCTCTTCGTAAGCAAGCAGCAATGCAACAGCGTTCAGAGCGTTTCGATAAAGACGAACACTAGAACACTACAAGAATATTTAGCGAAAGATTAATAAGTGACGACTGCAGAAAGAAATAACCTAAGAAATGTACTGATGCTGACGCTAACAAGCGTTGTCGTATCCGTATTGTTTTCTTTTTTAGGCGCACCCTTTCTGCGAGCTCTTTCCGTCACCGCAAAACCAAAAGTTTTTTGGACAGCAGGCATATTGCTGTCGGCACTTCTTTTGGGGTTGGGACTAACTCTTGCTTCGGTTTATATTGGCGCCACGTGGATGACCTTGGGGCTGTATAATGAATTCGAAAAAAGAGGCGTCGACTGGCGTAAGGCGGGTTTAGCATCTTTAGTTGCAGGTATTGTTTTTGCCACTTTGTTTTATGGTGTAACCACTAAGTATTTAGATCAGCAATTGATGTGGTCTGAGTTACTAACGCCACTACAACAAACCATGAACAAAGCCTTTCCGGAAAATCCAATGGATGTGACCACTTTAAAAGTTTATGTGCCGGGAATATTTTCTGCCATGTTACTAAGTTCACTAGCTTTGGGTTTTATGTTGGAAACTAAAGTAACGCGGTTATTTAATATTCGTCAAACACGGGTTGCATCTGGCTTAAGATGGCTTGAATTCCGACTGCCAGATCTATTTATATGGACATCGTTATTTGCAGCATTCTTTAGCTTAGTTCCGGTTGGCATTAGCAGTTTAGAAAAAATCAGTTTAAATATTGTTATTGTTTCCGTAGTTGCTTACTTTTTTCAAGGCTTGGCAGTTACAGAATTTTTAACACGAACATTTCGGTTCGGTCCGTTTTCAAAAATGGTATTGTATATCTTGATCGTATTGCAGTTAGCTCCAGCGGTAGTTCTTATTGGACTTACCGATTATTGGGTTGATTTCAGAAAACGATTAAGAAAAAAAATAAAAGCGAATTAATCATTAAAGTGAGGATTTTATGAAAGTAATATTACAAAAAGACGTAAAAGATTTAGGAAAAGTTGGCGATTTAGTTAACGTAACTATGGGTTTTGCAAGAAACTTATTGTTTCCAAGAAAACTAGCTGTTGAAGCAACCGAGACAAAAGTAAATGAATATAATCATTTAAAGCGCGTTGCTGAGTCTAAAAAGAAAAAAGCTTTATCAGAGCGCCAGGCGTTTTTAACAAAAGTAAAAGGCACGACAGTGACTTTTAAGTTAAATGCCGGCGAAGGGGACAAATTATTTGGAACTGTGACGACGAACGATATTTCTAAGCAATTAGAAAAAGCGGGTTTTTCGGTAGACCGTCGTGATATCCATTTAGAAGAGCCTATTAAAGTTCTAGGTACCCACAAGGCGACAATTCGCTATGCGGACAACTTAGAAGCGGCTATTCAAATAGCTGTCGAGCGCGCTTAATAAAAATTTAAGCTAGCACTTTCAGCAAATTGACAAGACCTAGTGAATAAAGGACTCTACGCAGAGTCCTTTATTTTTTCACGGAGGTCATTCATGAAAATCCTAATTTTAACTTTATGCCATCTTATCTCAGCCGCAGCCATGGCGCGCATTACCGATAATCAGGTTGAATATAAAATTATCGATAATAAAATCGAACTTACAGTTAAGTCTGGCTTTCATTTCAATGCGGAAGCGCCAGCCAACGCAAAGTTCGATGATTTAAAAGCGATCTTTCGACCAAAACCCAAAACAGAAAAACTTTTTGTATTCACGGCACCAGGCAAAACAAAGAACGGAAAGCTTAGCTTTTATGTTTGTGATGATAAAAAAACAGCGTGTGAACAACATGAGTTAGATGTTGCGCTAAGCGATCGCAATCCGTCAGAGGTAAAAACTGAATCTAAGCCAGTGCCAACGGCAAATATCAAATCAGACAAACCGACCCTGATTATTTTCTCTGCGCCGTGGTGCCCTGCATGCTTGCGCATGCAATCGGAAACCTATCCAGTAAAGTCTGTCGCAAACCAATTTAAAAAATTAATCATTCAAAAGGTAAACATCGATTTGCCGGTTAATTCAGAAATCGCAGACAAGTATCACGTGAAAGCAATTCCCACCATGGTTCTATTAAACAAAGATGGTGAAGAGGTTCACCGTTGGCTTGACTACCAGCCAGCAAAAAAATTCGCAAGCGAGTTACAAGCAAACGTAAATAATGTCGTATCGATTGCACAGCTAGAAAAAAAAGCTGCCAAAGGAGATGCTAAAGCCATATCACAACTAGGGATGCAATCGTACCTAGCATACAACTGCCAGGACGCTATTAAGTGGTGGGAAAAATCTAAAAACAAAGCCGATTTTAATTTGCGCTTGGCGGCCGAAATTCAGTGTGCCGAGGACAAAGCCCCGGAAGAACAAATTAAATCCCTAGAAAAAGGAATTAAAGAAAGCACATCGAAAATGGATCAGGTTCGCTGGTCAGTCGATCTACTTGAGAAGAAAAAAGAAAACAAATCGACAGAAGATTTAACAGTTGCAGCAAATAAAACGCTAGAAGATCTTATCGCGCTTTCAAAAAATGCGGCGACGCTAAAAAAATCATTTGCTGAAAGCACATTCGGTGAAGCTGCTGGTTTTGAAACTGAAGAAGCTTTGCATATGAAATCTAAAATTTATGGTTTGTTAGACAAAGCTCCGGAAAAGGCTCAGGCGCTAGAAGCTATTAAAGCTAATGCAGAAAAACGTAATGTATCGGTCGAGCGCCCTGGTGAAATGCTGATGGCGATTGCTTACTTACGTGAAGCTGATGAAAAAGTTCGGGTTCAAGAAATGTATCAGCAATTACTAAATAAATACCCGGACACGTACGTTTATCACGAGAAGTATTCGCGATATCAGCTAAAAAATAAAAACTTAGATCAGGCCCTAGCTAGTGTAAATACGGCGATCCAATTTCCTGAGGGCAATTTGCCAAAGCTCAATTTGTTAAAAGCAAAAGTTTTAAAAGAAATGAAAAATAACGAGCAGGCTTTGCTTGTAATTAATAGTGCCTTAAAGTTAGAAGATATTTCTCATAAAAAGTTTAAAAAAACTTTAGCCGAACTTGAAACTTTGAAAAAAGAAGTCGAAAAACAGTAGTTGAAGCTTAAGTCCTCGACGGATTAACAGGGGTAGTTTTTTATTGCCCGCGCTCGGGGCTGATTCCGTAAAAAACTTCATCTAAATAAATCAGCAAACATTCACGCAGATCTTCAATGGTCATGTGTTTTGGATCAACCTCCATCGCCCGCAGGGCCGCAAACAGTTCAGTCTCCATTATGTTCGCGTCTATTTGGGTACGCTCTGCAAATTGTTCTAATACTGTTGCCATGTTCGCCTCCTGCTTGCATGAATACCTTGTCTATTTCTGTTTCAAATCTTTGAAACTAACGGCCATCTTGGCTGTTGAAACATCTAGGTATTTAAGTGACACCCTTAATTAATCAAAGGGTTAGTGCGCGCACAATCACAAACCCATGCAGACGCCAACTTTAGGCATTATGTCTAGCTTTCTAACAGGAGCTTACCGAAGGCATTCGTATAATCATTATAAGACGGATTAAGAAAGGCCTGAAAATTGGAAGACCTTTTAAGTCGCCATCCAGTTGGCATTCATAGAAGGACGTAGTTGGTATGAAGAATTTTTTAATACGCAAAAAACACGTGGCCCTAGGATTTGCTATAAGCGCAGCGCTGGCCTTTTCCAGTATAGCCCAGGCCCAGGTATGGACTGATGAAAACCAATGGTCTGAATCTTGGGAACAGAGCTATCACCAGTGGCTAAAGGTAAATGCACAAAAAAACATGTTCTTAAAAGAAACCAATGCAGATGGCACCCTAAACCCCTATTACGGTATTCGCGTTGATTGTGCGGACCTGGTTTATGCTTTACGAATCATTTTTTCTTTCGAAAATAAACTTCCGTTCGCTATTAAAAACCCGGTCGTCGCGAACGGCCCTGCCGCAACCAATGGGACAGAACGTTTTAATAAAACGCCGGCGGGAATTTTGCGTTTAAAAAAGTTTCTAAATTGGACCTTTGATATGGCATCTTCATCTACGATTCACAGGGACACATATCCTGTTGCGTTTAAAGATGTTTCTGCTGGAACAATCATTGTGACGTCAAAACAAAACCATCACTCTTGGACGATAGCCGAAATTTATAAAACAGGAAATCCTCGATTAATTTTTAATTCGACGGTGGGTCGCGAAAGCGGATTCGAAATTCAGCAACGAAAAAGCTGGCCAAATCCGGCATGGGTTTATCAAGATGTAGTCAGCGAATCGGATCCAACTAAAATTACGCCAGCTTATGTACCGGGAAGTCTTACCGGATTAAGAAACTGGATCCCAATTGAATTTATTCTTAATAAAACGCCAGTTGCAGCAGTACCCGGTTATAGCGAAGAGCAGTTTTTAGTAGGAATTGGTAAATGGAAATCAGCACTTGTAAAAGCGCTACAAAAAATTCCTGAAACAATGGATCAAACTGTCCTGCGCTTACTTTCGGACGCATGTTCTGACTTAGACCAAAGAGTTTCTGCCGTTAATGAAGCCGAAGTTTATAAAACAAAACTTGCAATGGCTATCGCCGGCACCGGAGCGGAAGTCGACAAAGGTTACTTATCTGAAGTCGAACAAGATAAAAGTAAACCATCTGATTTACGATGTATGATCTATAAAAGCTTTGATCAGTTTTCAACACCAAGTCGCGATCGCCGTTTGCTAGACGCCTTAGTTCAAGCTCGGGTTTATTACAAACATGCACTTGAAAAATATGGCGAGAAATCTTTTAGCGTTAATAACTTGGCTATATACAAAATTATTTTCCCACATATTTCTAAATCAGCAGCGGAAGAGGCGCAGCTTGATGTAACGCCAAAGGGCTCTAAGAACTTTTGCTCGATTACATTGAATGAACGCTTAGGTCGCATCAGCCTTGCCGAAGTTAAGCGGCGATTATTTGTTGGCAAACTATCGCCGAATCCAAATGATTCGGTTACGGGTCGCTTCGGCTACACTAAGACGCAAGATGATTTAAGTAGCTACTGCCCGGCTTATGATTTAAATCCAATGACTGTTGATTTAAATAAATCAGAAGACGAAGCGATCAAAGAACTACAGTCAGCACTGACGGATTTATGAAAAACAAGATTGCTTTCCAAGTCGTCATACTAATTGCGGCAACAATCATAGGCGTCCTGATTTTTAAAAATAAAAAATCAGTCGCGCCGCAAATTACTGGTGACGATCAAGTTATCGATTTTTCCGATCCAAAAGCCAAAGTTGCTTTAGAAGAAGAAACTACTGTATACCGAGCACAAAATTCATCGAATCAGAAGGTAGTAGATGTCGAATTAAAAAAATGCGCATCTTTTTTAGAATACGGCGCTGGAAATTCACTAGAATTGGCGCAACAGCAAATTAAGGCCAACATTCAGTTTCAATCAGACGAGCTTGAAATGACCGAGTTCCAACTCAGATCAGCGACTGGTGACGAAATTATAGTGCAAAACAATTCTAACGAAGTAAAAAAAGACCAAGTTCGCGTATTTAAAATGGCGAAAGACGGATTGCCAGATAGGGTAAAAGATTTCCCGAATGCTAATCAATCTCGTGAATTAAAACTAGAGGGCGCCCTTACACTAGGTCGCTTAATTAAAAAAATCGAAAAATTTCGAGCAGTCTCAGATAGCGGAAAAGAAATGTTCTATGAAGTTGAAGAAGGAAAAACAATCCGCATCAGTTTAACCGAAGGAAAAAGCCAACTTCTTTGCGAAGATCTTAAGTGCTCTTGCAATCAGTTTTAATTAAGAATTAGCTCCGGGTGCAAAATTTCGGGGTTTGCCCGGCATTGGCGGCGGCGCTTGTGGTGGTGGTAGCGGTGATACAGCAGATTGATCAGCATCACGGAAACGATTGTATTTCGCATCAAATTGTAATTTCACCGTGCCGGTTGGTCCGTTACGCTGTTTACCAATAATAATTTCAGCATGGCCGGCTTTATCAGCGTCATCTTTTTCGTAATAGTCATCACGGTATAACATCATAATAACGTCAGCATCTTGCTCGATGGATCCAGATTCTCGTAAATCAGATAGCATTGGTCGGCGATCAGACCTACTTTCAACACCACGATTTAACTGTGCTAACGCAATGACTGGAATTTTCATTTCTTTAGCAATCGCTTTTAAACTTTTTGAAATTTCAGAAACAGCACGTTCGCGGGATTCAACTTTTAATTTTAGATCCATCAACTGAAGGTAATCGATCATGATGCAATCTAACCCATGCGTAGCTTTTAGACGTCGACAACGTGCGCGGATCTCGAACGGCGAAATTCCAGACGTATCATCAATAAACAATGGTGCTTCGCTAATGGCTCCGGCTGATTGAATCAGCTTTGGCCAAGATGAATCTTGAATTCGACCGTTACGAATTTCACCCATTGAAATTTTTGCTTCGGACGCTAGTAAACGCATCATGACGGATTCTTTACCCATCTCGACAGAGAAATAGGCCACTGTTTTTTTGGCTCGCATCGCCATGTGGGCCGCAATATTTAAGCTTAATGCTGTTTTACCCATCGAGGGACGGGCCGCAATAATAATAAGTTCGCCCGCGTGTAATCCAGAAGTCATTCTGTCCAATTCAACAAACCCAGTAGGACAACCTGTCACATCGGCTTTTCGTTTATAAAGGTCTTCAATTTTTTCAACGGCACTTTTTACGATATCCATAGAGCCAACTAGGCCAGTTGACACGTTCTGTTCGCCAACCTTTAAAATTTCGCTTTCAGCAAAATCAATAAGGGATTGAACATCGGCGTAATCAGTTCCGTAAGATTTATCAATTAAGTTAGACGACGTTGCGATAAGCCTACGTAATAACGACTTTTCACGGATAATTCGTGCGTGGGAATCAATGTTGGCTGCAGAAACAACTTTATCTACTAATGTAAGCAAATATTCCGGGCCGCCAATAACATCTAGCTCATTACGTGATTGCAGCATGTTGGTGACTGTGACCAAATCAACAGGCTGAGCCTTCAAATGAAGGTCCGAAATGCATTTATAGATTAATTGATGTCCGGGCTTGTAAAAGTCTGAGTCATTGATCAGGTCAGCGACCTGATCATAGGCTTCACGCTCGAGCATGAGACCGCCGAGTACAGAGTACTCGGCCTCAAGGCTTTGAGGAGGAAGTTTTTGGCTCATCTTGTCCCCTCGAATAGATGAAAAAGCTTAATGTCTGAAATTGTCTTAAATTATTGAGTTAATGAAGTCGTCGGAGCAGTCATAGTCTCAGTTACTTGAGCTTGAGCACCTTTTTTTGGCTTCAATTTGTAGTTGTCGATTTTCTTCTTAAGAGTGTTACGGTTGATACCTAACATGATAGCCGTTTTAACTTGGTTTCCATTGTAAGCTTTAAGAGCTAGTTCGATTAATGGACGCTCTACTTGTTCAAGAACGATATTGTAAAGACCGTTTAACTCAACTTGAGCTTCTTTTTGTTGTTGGAAAAGAACTTCTAATTTGCTCTTCACTAATTTCTCTAGGCTGACCTGTTGTAGGTTAGCAACAAAAAGATTTTCTGAGTTATTCAGATTCGGCGTCATGGGTGTCCCTCTCGTATTTGTGTTTTATTGCGGATCATACTCCGCGAGTTGTGGATAACCAAATATACTTATGTAGCTGCAAATGCAACCTCGCTTTTGATTTTTTTTGCAAAATATTTTCTGCCAACCAGCGTTCAGGCACTTGGCCGTGTGATGGGCTGTATAAAATTGTAAATTTTCTTGATAAATCATGTTGACGACAAAAATTTTCTGACCAGTCGAAGTCCTTTTCAGAACAGATCACAAATTTATATTCGGTATTTTCCCTCGAGAATTCGATGTTTTCAGTTAGAAAACTATCAGCAGCTCCGCTATCAGGAGTTTTAACATCTAGAATTGTTTTTACACGCGGGTCGACATTTTTAATTGTTAAAGAACCGCT
Organism: Bdellovibrionales bacterium; assembly: GCA_031427535.1. GTDB lineage: Bacteria > Bdellovibrionota > Bdellovibrionia > Bdellovibrionales > Bdellovibrionaceae > Pseudobdellovibrio. The sequence goes on from JANPNP010000374.1 coordinate 8,147, forward strand.
GGTTTCAAGTGAAACGATGTGTCCTAAATCGCATAGAATGTTGATAAGGGTGTGGATTTCCTTTTGCAGTAGCGGTTCGCCACCAGTGATACAAACGTATTGCGCACCATGGTCTTTTACGATTTGTAAAATTTTTTCAATCTGCCAAAATTCCCCTTCATTGTAGGAATATTTGGTGTCGCAGTAGGTACAACGCAGGTTGCAGGCCGTCGTGCGAATAAACACAGTCGGGTTTCCGGCATAAGAGCTTTCACCCTGAATAGAATAGAAAATTTCGTTAATTTTAATCATGAAGAAAGGGTTTTGTGCCCTTGGCATCGACCATTGTCAAGAGTGGCGCCCCACAACGTGTGTAATTGTTTAATCTGGACGAGACCGGACCTTGGGGTTTTTGCACGCCGGCATAAGCCCCATTACATTGGACTAATGAGCCCCTTCTTTAAAAAATTTAAACATGACGTAAAAGCTATTGGATTTCTTTGGCGCAGGCCTATTCCTAGCTTTGGCCCTTGCCAGCTACCATCCGCGCGACCCTTCGTTTAATTCGCTGGGGCATGGGCTAACAACTCTGAATTACTGTGGGCTTATCGGAAGCTTCCTTGCTGACATGATATTTCAAGTTTTGGGATTACCCGCTTGGCTTGCTGTTGCGGGTTTATTGCAAGCAGCTTATTTAAGTTTTCGGGGCGAAGCGATAGAGCTTAAAAATGTACGCCTGGTTTGGCTTATTCTTTTGATGGCGTCACTTTCGGCGTTGGTTAGCATTTACTGGTCAGACTCAAAGATTTTTGATCATCAAATTTACCCGGGTGGTCTGTTGGGGCTGGGCCTGGCTACGGGCTTAGTTAAAATTCTAAATTCAGGTGGCGCGCAAATCTTACTTTGGACAACGGCATCGGTGCTTATTGTGTTTTGTTTTGAAATCAGCCTTCAAGAACTTATTTTTAGACCGGCTTTAGCGATTTATGACCGGTTGTATGCGTTTGCTAAAGCAAATCTATTTAATAATTGGACGTGGCCAAAAGTTGAAGAGATCAAGAAAAAGATGAAAGAACGCAAACAACTTGCTGCCGCGGTCGCTGAAAAACAAAAAGAGACTGAAAAAACGCCGATGTTGATTCCGACACAGATGAAGTTAAAAACGAATGATGAACTTGCAGAAGCTGCGGCTAAACGAAATACTTCTGAACTTGCTTTCGATGATGAAGACGAAAACGATGGTGATGAAAAGGTTGCTGTGTCAGCATACGAGCCTCAGGCGCGCCGAAAAGTTGTCATGCCAACACGAACACCACGCAAAGTTGCCAACTGGAGCATGCCGAAATTATCTTTACTTGAAGACCCGCCACTTACACGAGTAAAAATTGACGAAAAAGAAATTCGCCGTAAAGCTGATATTACGCTAGAAAAATTAAAACAGTTTGATGTAAATGGCCAAATTGTCGCAGCCAAACCTGGGCCCGCTGTAACTATGTTTGAATTTAAACCTAACGTTGATGTCCGCGTGAATAAAGTGACCGAGCTTGCCGATGACTTAGCCTTAGCACTTTCCGCTGAATCACTTCGAATTATAGCCCCTATTCCTGGTCGTGATGTAATTGGTATTGAAACTTCAAACTCCATCCGTGAAACAGTTTATTTAAAAGATCTTTTGGCTGATGAAATGTTTTGGGCTGAAGACGTTAAATTACCCATCGCTCTTGGTAAGCAATCTAACGGTGAACCGCGAATCGTCGATTTACGTAAAATGCCCCATCTTTTAATTGCAGGCACCACAGGATCAGGAAAATCGGTTTTCACTGTAGCCACGATCACCGGTTTTCTATTTCGACATTCACCGAAAACATTACGATTAATTTTAGTTGATCCAAAACAAGTTGATTTGGCTGCGTTTGAAAGTATTCCGCATTTACTAATGCCACCTGTTCGCGACCCAAAAAAAGCTGTCTTTGCTTTACGTTGGGCTGTTCGTGAAATGGAAAAACGCTACAAATCCATGAGCAAGTTCGGCGCCCGAAACATTGAACAGTTTAATGAGGCTGTGGAAAAAATGTCTGCGGAACAAATCGCGGAACACGAAAAAATCAATGCTGAATTCGAAACTCAAGGCGTGATGAAGCTTGAGCAGTACTATTTCGCATTTCAACCGTACATAGTTATTGCCGTGGAAGAATTCGGCGACTTGATGGCCGTCGATAAACAAAACGTAGAACAAAGCGTCGTGCGTTTAGCACAAATGGCCCGCGCCTGCGGAATTCATTTAATGTTAGCAATGCAATCGCCACGTAAAGAAGTTGTAACGGGATTAATTAAAACAAATATTCCAGGTCGCATCAGTTTTAAAGTCGCATCAAAAATGGATTCACGAATTATTTTAGATGAACAGGGTGCCGAGCGTTTACTAGCACAAGGTGATATGTTGGTCCTATCTGCCGGAACCTCAAAGGCGATTCGTCATCACGGACCTTACCTTAAAGAAGTAGAAATCAACGCTGTCGCAAAATTTTGGGCCGACCAAGCTGAACCCGAATATGACCCAATCGCAATGCGCGCCCTTGAAGGCACTGCGGGCGCTGGTGCAACAGCCGGTGGTGATTTCGCTGGTGATACTGGATTTAGCGATGATGAATACGATGAACGCTACGACGAGATTTTAGCTTGGGCTTCCGAGCAAAAGGCGATTTCTGCCTCGTTAATACAAAGACGGTTTAAGTTGGGTTACCCTCGGGCAGCGCGACTGATTGAGCTATTCGAAAAAGAAGGCGTTGTTGGACCTGCGAATGGCAGTAAGCCGCGCGCGGTTCTTGTGAATAGCCACGCTGGATAATTGATGTTACTGAATCTTTCGCGATGATGACCTTAGGTGATCGATTGAACTAGCAGAGCTAAAGACAATTTGACTAAAGCTTAAAGCTACGACATCTTCATAAAATGAGTTTAAAAGAGCCATCTAAAAATAAATTTTATACGCTTCCAATCTTTCAATTTATCCTTGCGCTTTTTATTAATTTACCAGCGACTTATTTTGGTTATTTATATCTGACATTCGCACAAAGAACCCTGTAGTCTGATATTTGGTGCGCAAAATTTGTCTGTGCAAACAACAATGGTGAAGAGAATTTTTTAATGTTTCGTTAGGTGCGGTTTAGCTTGAGAAGCTGATGAAAATGCGCTTGCCCAGTTCAACTGCACGTAACTATTTCCAGCTGGTCAGTGATTTTGATATAGTGGAGTCGTTCAGTTTGGCCTCGATCAGCTCAACGACCTTTCCATCGATAACTACGACGCCTACTTAAAAAGAATACTTTTGTTTAAATCATTTTGAATATCTCATCCGACTATTTTAATGCGTAAGTTAAAACGGTCAGGGCTATTTTAACCTCAACGTTAAAATAGCCGTCGACTGTATTCCGGGCTCTATTTGAGTTGTAGGCAAAAAAAGTGAACCTCCCCGAAGCACGCATCCGTGACCATAAAAATCTTAGGATTTTAAGTCCCATCTTCGGGGCCCATACACGTTGGAACCAACCGCGAAGTAGAAATCTACAAAAGGTCTAAAATTCGCGTTAGAACTTCAAGCGCTAGTAAAACTAGTCTTAAAACCCGTTTAGCGATCTTGGTAAAACGTCGAAACCTAACTATGGTGAGTAGTTTTAATTCCGGCATTTGAACCTCCTTAGTAAATTAAGAGATTCAAAGTCGATAAAAGCGAGATCGAAGAGGTTCGACTCGCTTTTTGCATTTTATAAGCCTGAAAATTTAAATTCCGTTTAATTGAGTTCATTTAACACGTAGCTATATGTATTAGCTATGCGTGTTAAGCTTGATTTTTTTTGCGGATCGACAACCTCCGTGGTGTGATTTGGACACAAAATAGTAACAAAAACCAAGGGAGGCTTTATGTTCAAATCAATCGTATTCGCAGCATCATTAACTATTGCTGCTTCCGCTCATGCATACACGACTGTCGCTGAAAGTATTTTTGCTGGTCAGCAGGCTCAGATTCAAGAATCTGTTGCGGCGCAAGGGTTAAACTGGAAAGTTGGCCAAGAAAATAACTACAAATTAAATATGGGTGGTTTTTTGAACGGCACAATGAAAATGTGGGTTCGTGAAATTACTGCTGACGGAATTTGGATGGTTCAAGACGTGGATCTTTCTATTCAAAAGCAAAAAATTGAAGTTTTACTTGATCCAAATACGGGCGCGATTAAGAAGATGTTAGTAAATGGCAAAGAACAAGCTCCGCCGAAGCCTGACTTTGAACTTGTTGAACAAAAAGAAGATCGTATTACCGTTCCTGCCGGAACTTACGATGCTATTTATTTAAAAGTTAAAGACAATGCTAACAACGGTCAGATTACTGAGCAATGGGTAAACCCTCGTGATATTCCGTTATCTGGCATGTTGAAGTCGTTAGCAGACAGTCAACTTGGAAAAGTGACAATCGAGTTAACATCATTTAAAATGTAAGAATGAATTTTATAAACGTCATATTTCAAAAAACCGCAGCACTGTCTGCGGTTTTTTGTTTTTTAGGTGTAGCCGTAGTTTTTGCACAAAAAGGCGTAGCACCGGCGCAAAGCTTGCTTGATACGGTAAAGAAAAAAGCAATTAATCTCATGATGCAGTCGCAGAAAAAACAAGCTCTTTCGATTTTAGGCGATTTTATAGCCAAAGAAAACAATAGGGCTAAAAACAAAGAAGCCCGCGATTATCGCATAAGCCTGGCAAAAAAGTTTCTGAATAAAGATGCTCAAGAGGCTTACGAAATGTCACTGATTTTAACACTAGAAAATGCCAAATCTTCAAAAAAACACAATGAAGATTGCTTAGCGCGCGACCCCGAAAATATGGACTGTCTGATTCAGCGTGCACGCTTAATTTACCGCGAAAGAAAAGCACCACTTAAGCTAGAAGAAAATCAGGCCCTAGCTACTTATTTTGATTCCTCTGAGATTAATTGGGTAAAATTAAGCAGTGAAAAATCATTGCCAGAATTTAAATCGTATTATTTTTTTAAAAAAGACGGACTAAAATTAAGCGAAAACCGCTTCGTCTTAGCCATATTAGAAATTGAACGCTCATTAGCCGCAAAAAACTTTTCGAAAGCGAAAGATATTTTAAGTGTAGTCGAAAAAGATTACAGTGATTGGCCCGAGCACATATACTTTAAAAACCAAATTGATTTAGAATCTACAGAAAATAAAATTACTGGCGCTGTCGACTTTATAAACCAATATAAAAATAAATGTAAAAACTTAAGTAAATCGACTATTAGAAAATATCGATATGATTTTGACTTATGTCTAAGGGGTATATGAAAAACACAATAAAAATTTTTGGTGCAGCGGTGGTCGCGTGTGCATTTGGCTGCGGAATTAAGGGTGATCCATTGCCGCCAGCCGAACAACAAACTGTTCAGGCAGCACAAGAAATAGTTCCTGCAGCTAAAGCACCAACAGCTGCTGAGCCTGCAAAAAAAATTAAGAAGAAAAATGACAATTAGTACTATTTTACTTTCTGGCGCAGGAAACACATTTCATTTAATCGGTGCGGACGTAAGTCAGCTATCGATTGCAGAAAAGAAAGAGTTAACTCGATCTATTTGTGGGAAAGATGCCGCAGACGGACTAATTTTCATCAGAAAAAATTTAGCTGAGCAAAATTTCCAGTGGGATTTTTATAATAATGATGGCTCTGATGCAGAAATGTGCGGAAACGCAACCCGGTGTGTAGGCTACTACATCAAGAACGAGCTTAAAGACCCAGCGCCCGAATGGACGCTAAAAACAGTCGCTGGCAACATTTTGATTCGCCCACTGGCTCATGATCAATATGAAATTACGATGACTAAGCTTGAATTACTAAAGTCGACACATGGATTTTTCTGTAATACGGGTGTGCCGCATTTGGTATTAGAAATTGAAAAATTTGAAGACTACCGCAGCCTGAAAGAACAGGCTCGGCATTTGCGCTATGGTCTTGAATTCTTACCTGCCGGAACAAATGTGACGTACGTTAAAATAGATGCCAGCGTTAAAAAGATGAAGGCTGTGACCTATGAGCGCGGAGTCGAAGATTTTACCGAGGCCTGCGGCACCGGCGCGGTTGCCGCAGCTTTTTATAATTTAGTTTTGCATTCTGTTTCAGAAAGTTCAGTTGAAATGCCAGGCGGATCTCTTATAGTAAACTTAAATAACTTAGATAAGCCCCTAATGACGGGGCCAGCTAACCAGATAGGTAAATTTAATTATGAATTCAAAATTTAAAGGCGTATTTTCGGCGCTGCCTACACCATTTGATGGTGGAAAAGTGGATTATGCCTCACTGGAAAAACATGTGCAGTATCAGATTAAAAACGGCATTACGGGATTTGTCGTTAATGGAACGACGGCCGAAAGCCCCACTTTACTGTGGAGCGAAGTGGAACAAATATTTAAAACAGTAAAAAGTATTTCTGGCGACCGACCACTTATTGTCGGAGTTGGCTCGAACAGCACGGCTAAAACAATCGAAAACGCAAAAAAGGCAGCTGCGCTTGGCGCCGATGCCTTGCTAGCCGTAGTCCCCTACTATAATAAACCGCCACAGCGCGGCCTTGTTGCGCACTTCAATGCGGTAGCAAACGCAACTGAAGTGCCAGTTATTTTATATAACGTTCCCGGTCGCACAATCACTGCTTTGACAGTTGAAAGCGTCGTAGAACTTGCTAAAAATAAAAAAATTATTGGTATAAAAGAAGCATCTGGTGACATGGCCTACGTTGAAAAGCTACATAAAAGCGTGCCAGCAGATTTCATAAAACTTTCGGGTGATGACGCCACTTACATTGAATTTCTAAAACTAAAAGGCGATGGAATAATTTCTGTTATGTCTAATGTTATAACTAAACAGTGTATGCAATGGACAAAAAATTTAGATGCTACCGACTTTAATTCACATTTAAAATTTATAAACGGAATTTATGCTGAAGCTAATCCGATCGTGCCGAAATGGATGCTTTATAAGATGGGGCTTTTTAAATCTGCAGAAATGCGATTGCCACTTGTTGATCTTGATCCAGCTTTGTACGCGCCTACTCAAGCTTTATTGAAAGAATTTTCATTAATATGAAAAAATTAAACATTGGCGTCTTTGGCGGATCAGGAAAAATGGGCGCACAGGTTGAAGATGTGGTTACGTCCTCAGGTCATCACCCGTATCTTTTTGTTGGTTCGAAAAAATCAAATCACTTCTCTATAAGCGTGCCTACTTTAAAAAACACGGAAAGCGAAATCTTGTCTGAGGTTGATGTGTGGATTGATTTTAGCTCGCCGGAAGGTTTTTTCGAGCTGTTAAAGTATTCAAATAAAGCGCCTGTAGTTTCCGGCACAACCGGATTTTCCTCGAAGCAACTTGCTAAAATTAAATTGGTCAGCCAAAGCCGTCCAATTTTTTGGGCATCAAACTTTAGTGTGGGGCTTTGGAGTTTCAGGCAGGCGTTAAAAGCACTATCATTTGTCAAAGACTTCGACTTTGCAATTGATGAGATTCATCACAATCAGAAGAAGGATATGCCTAGCGGTACGGCGCTTACGCTAAAATCTGATCTAGAAGCTGTATTGAATAAAAAGATTGCCACCCCACAAGCTCATCGGTTGGGCGGGGTGTATGGGGTTCATACTGTTTATGCAGCTTCAGAAAATGAAGTTATTTCTTTTCAGCACCAGGCTATAAATCGAAAAGTTTTTGCCTCGGGTGCGCTTCGCGCGGCAGAATGGCTGGTAAGCAGAAAAAATGGTCTGTATTCGATGGACGATATGTTTTTAAAACGAGGTAGCAATTGAAATTTTTTATTGATTCAGCAGATGTGAACGAAATCAAACAAGCTAATGAACGTGGTTGGGTAGATGGTGTTACGACGAACCCGACGCTAATTGCAAAATCGGGACGTAATTTCGAAGAAGTTATTAAAGAAATTTGTAAAATAACTAATGGACCCGTATCAGCGGAAGTTATTTCCCTAAAGGCAGACGAAATGTTTAGCGAAGGCAAGAATTTAGCTAAATGGGCTGATAATGTTGTCGTCAAGATTCCGATGTGTGAAGACGGCATGATCGCAGTTAAAAAATTAACAGCCGAAGGAATTAAAACAAACGTAACTTTAGTGTTTTCAGTCGTACAGGCCTTGCTAGCCGCTAAGGCAGGCGCTTCGATGGTTTCACCATTTGTCGGTCGCCTTGATGATATTGGTTCTGATGGAATGGTTATGGTAAATGAAGTCGTGCAAATGTACCAAAACTACGATTTTCCGACCCAGGTTCTTGTCGCATCGGTGCGAAGCCCAATGCACATTCAGCACGCGGCATTGATGGGTGCTGACATAGCCACAATTCCTTATAAGGTGATGCAGCAAATGACGGGACATCCTTTAACATCAAAAGGCATCGAAATGTTTTTAGCGGACTGGAATAATGCGAAAAAATAAATTTGCATTTGTTGCCATTGCTTTGGCATTCGCTATTGTTAGCTGTCAAACGAGCATGCATGTCATTTCTGAATCAATGCTGTCAGCAAAAGAACATCGTAAAGCAATCGTCGCAGCCTTCGGAGACCCAAGGCTGATCAGCCAAAATGGCCGCGAGATCTATTCTCACTATCACGATAAAAAATTTAAATTTATCGACGAACCGACCAACGTCGATATTCGTTACGTGACTAAAACTAGTATATTGGGGGCCCGCAGACCCTACGACGTTGCCGTAGAAGTGCGTACAGAGCAGAAGGAGCCTGGTTCCAAGCAATTTTTAGATTCGGGCCTAGACGATAGTCTTAGTCAAAAGCGGCTGCAAGAGCTACGCAAAGTGCTTAACCAAAGTCGCGAGAATTCTCAGGAGTTTGACGTAGAGAACCCTTTCTAAGTATTCTATAGACTGACAAAAAGTCTTACCACTCAAACGGTACGGCTGGATATTCAAGGAGTGAAGTTGTCATCTTTTATTTCGGCGATTATTTTGACTATTCCAATTCTATTTTTATTTTCTAGTCGCTTAGAAAAAAGTAGAATTGTAACGGTGTCGCGGCCGTTGGTGATTACTCAGGCGCGCAAAACTCCGGCCTTTATTTTATATCAGCAAGCCCAAATGCAAAATAATAAAAAAATAGACTTAGCAACAGCTTCTAGCACTTTCATAAGCACCGAAAGCTTAGGAACCCGAATCGAACCTATCGTGATAGCAGAAATGCGATTAGCACAACACGAAATCGGAGCACCCAGGGATTTTGGTTTTCAGGTTGCTACATATCAAAAGCCAAATATCCAACCAGCGCTTGCGGCAGTTATTAGTGAAAACGCACAACTATCCGTTCAGCTAAATAGCTCGCCACTAAAAAAATGGGGAACGGTTCGTGGTAAGTTCGAAGTTAAAGACGGTGTTGGCATCGTCGATCACATTGTAGAAATTAAAAGAATTGAAGAAGGCCAGGTTCGAGAACTTGGCCGAGTCGATTTACAAGCAGGGTCGTATTCGATCGATATTGAAAACCCACAGGGTGTATTGATCGCACAGGTTAAAGATAAAAGCGGACTTTTAATTGGCGAAGACGAACAGCGGATGATCAATTTGCAAAGCCACGGAAGCTACTTTGAAGGCCCCTTTATTCGTGTTGGAAAGCCTGTAGGAATTGCAGCAAACACAGGCTTTCCAAGTGCACAGTCCGGCACTAATCCCGGAAGGAATTCTGCGGGTATAGGTCCAGCAAAAGGGATCTATGCAGGCAACACGCGCGGAAAAGGTAAGCCGCAAGAGCAAGCCGTAAACCAACAGAATTCATCAATTGTAGCGTCGCTTTTTTCAAAACAGCACCAGTTGGAAAATCCGCAAGATCAATTTCAAAATGTTTCTAAAAACTCTTCAACAATTTCGATTGTTGAAGATCAGAAAAAAATTCACGAATCAATTATTACCATACGGCAAACTGCAGACATTAGCGAAACGCCATTATTTACGAAAAAATGGGTTCAGGGCGCGAAAGCTTTTATTGCTGACCAAATGAAAATAGAATTTAAAAATAAAAACGCCCCCGTTCTGATTGGTAAAATTTTACGGGATGGCGCACCCGGAGCCGGGGTGAAAGTAC
>JANPNP010000375.1:0-1553 GCA_031427535.1 Bdellovibrionales bacterium
AAAAACTTTGGGGTGATTTCGTAGATAATTTTTGAGTGTCATACTCTTCCACTGCCACGATGGCAGTGGAATCTGGGGCTCGGGGACTGGTCCCCGATTGCATGGATGCAGATACGTCGGATCTTAAGTGAACGGCATTGAGCTGTAGGTGTACAAGTTACAGAGGGAAAATCTTTCTGAGTAAGCGAATTTTTTCAGCATCTTTTGCTGGTTCTTGTCTTTCCTTTTCCTAAGCCCCGAACTTGCAAATTACTTTCAACATGAAACACTTGCTTGTCATAAGCCTTTTATTTTCTTCGTACGTGGTTTTGGCGCAAAATGCGGTGACCGAATTCAGCCACTGGCAACCTTCTGTACAGTTAAATCTTTATCAAGAAATCGAGAAACTTGAAAAAAATTCGCGGTCCCCTGAAGTTTCCGTTAAGCAGATTGACGATGAAAACAAGAAAGCCATGAAAGAGCTTCGCGATTGGCCTTGGGGTAAAACAAACCGTAAGAAGTATATTACTAAGGAAGATGCTACCAAATTACTTGCTGATATGGCCAGTGATCCAGTTGTGGGTTATGAGTCATGGAAAACTTATGATCCTGAACTTCGCTTTGGGTTTTGTTTTGGACGCGCAACATGGGCCTGGCTTGAGGCCATTGCTTTAGGATATGATAAAAGTTCTATTAAAAAATTATTTTTGATTGGTCCTATGCAAACTGGGGATATTACGTGGCAGTTTCATGTGGCAACTGCCATCAGAGCGCGTGGATTAATTCGGGATCAGTGGCTGGTCGTAGATTCTAATTTTGATAAGATTGTGACTGTTGAAGAATTTTTTGAAAAGTACAAAGCTCAAAGTACTGATAATAAGCTTCGTCTTGTGATCACTGAACCGCAGCGCCTTGGTCCCAGCAGCACCACCAAGTTTGGACCCGGTCATTACAAAAATGTTTTGAATGATGCCTCTTATAATCAATACTTTAAGAATTTAATTTCTAGTATTTCAAGCCGAATTAATTATAGGCATACAAAGCAATGTCGCTATTTATTTTAAGCCTTGGCGATTGAAAGTTTTTGAAACGCCCCAGTTAAAAAATCCTTGAAAATACCTAGCTGTCATCATTCCGATGGCCGTTTTTCCTGAGGGCTCCAGATACACAGAATCATCTTTAACTGCTGCTAATATCTTCTGCGCGTAGACTTCTGGCGGCATGTGATCTTGTGGAACTTCTAAATTTTTTGCATAAAGATCTGTAATTTGATCGAACATACGGGTTTTAATTCCGGGTGTGAATAAACACAACGTACTAACGCCCGTACCTTTTAGCTCTTGCTGAATACAGTCCGTGAAGGCCCAAACCGCAGCTTTACCCGCAGCGTAAGTTGAAGCGCAAGGAAAATGCATCACGGCCGAAACCGATGCATGATTTATAATTTTTCCCGATTTTTGTTTTAGCATTTTCGGTATAATGGCTCGTGATAAATGCACTAGCGCGTTGATATTAACTTGAAACATATTGTAAATTTCATCTAACGGCTGCTCTTCGATTAACCCACCAGTAAG
>JANPNP010000376.1:0-4863 GCA_031427535.1 Bdellovibrionales bacterium
CAAAATTTATAGTGATCGAAGTCGGCACTGCATTGACAGCGGCAGTCACAGGTGAAATGGAAAGTGCCACCGGGCCAATTGTATCTAAGGTTAAAGTTGAACTTACGCTTCCACTTCCCGCATTTCCAACAGCATCAGTCACGACATTTCCATTAAGTGTTAATGTAACTGTTTGGCCAGATGTGCACGTTGCTGTACTTAAAGAAAAGTTGACGGCACTTCCGCTAACGCTAAGTACGTTTGGACTTGGTAAAATGGAACACGTTCCGGTCACAACTAAATCAGCAGCCGTTACACTTGCAGCTAAAACTGTATCATTAAAATTAATGGTTGCAGTACTAGGCATGGCTTGTGTCGACATCGTCGATGGTGAAATTGTCAAAGCCGTTGGTCCAACGGTGTCAAACGTGTACGTTACGCTCGAGCTTGATGCGCCAAAATTACCCGCTGTATCAGCAACGCCAGTAAAAGCAGCTGTCACAATAACTGTTTGGCCATTGGCACAAGTGCCGCCGACAAAAGATAACGTTGCTGTTGCCGATGTGACAGCTGAAACGTTAAATGTTGGAAGGGTGGTGCAGGTCCCAGACGTTGTAAAATCAGCGTTTGATACCGATGCGGGATTAATAGCTTCACTATAGGTAACAGTGACAGTTGCTGGCATCACGCCTACCACGGCAGAAACCGGCAAAAAAGTTGCCGTTGTTGGACCTAAATTATCTAAGGTGTAAGTCGCAGAACTCGAACCAACGCCAGGGCCGCCAGCGGCATCCTGAATTCCAGGTAAGTTCACGCTGACAGTAACGGTTTCGCCAATAGCAGAGCACGTGGTGGCAGTCAGAGCTAATGTTGTTGTTGCACTGGCAGTGCTAGTTACACTTAAGGTTGGAAGTGGCGTGCACGTGCCACTGACTGTAAAGTCAGCGGCAGTAACAGAAATTGCATTTACAGGTTTAGAAAATGTAACAGTTATGCTTGTTGATATTGATCCAACTACAGACGTGGCCGGATTGAAAATAGCTGAATTAATTGCTACGTTATCCACGATAAAAGTTCCGCTGGTTGCTTGAGCTGAATTTCCAACGTCATCGTATGCAGAACCATAGACGATCGTAAATCCCACTGTTCCATTTCCGGTGCAGTTACTAAGACTTATTGTTGGCGTTAAGGTCGATCCTGCCGTGATGATTTTAGTAGCGCATGTTGCAGTTCCGGTTGTAATTAAAGTAACCTGAGCTGCCGTTAGATTTACAGTTAGTACTCCGCTGTATGTTGCGGTAAAATTGTCCGCCGCCGAGCCCGAGCTTATAAGTGAAAGCGATGGTGCACTTAAACTGATTGCAGGAACCGTAATATCAAGTGCGTAAATTATTGTGCCACTCGAGCAAGCGGAGCGCCCTTCGTTATTGGTAATTTGCACAGAAAAATTATAGCTCCCTTCAGCAAGGGCTTGGGCCGTAATCGAAAATCGACCGGATGAATCACTGCGACTGCGTCCTAAAAAAGTTCCGCTGCAGTTTGCAGTCGAGTAAAGCGCCACTTCAGAATCGGATTCTGAAGTGCCGTTGACTGTCGGGGTGCGGTCGAAAGAGGGTGATGCCGGGGTCACATTAACAATGACGGGTGCTGCGGGATCTTTTAATTTATTACAGCCAGAAAATAAGAATACGAATAGGGTAACAAGAAACAACCCAGCAAACCGCCGCAATTGGTTTGCGAATTTTGACTTCTTTTTTTGTTCCACAGACGTACCACAGTTAGGCATGTAAACTTTCCTACTTTGTAAGTATAGTATGTTATCGGCCGTAGCGTGCGTCGAAAAAAGAGAATTCATTTAAGAATTACCACGTGATACGCAGCTCGCAGGATTTCTCATATTGGGACTCGATAAATCGCGGTATCTCAAAACGGAGAGGCTGGTCCCGGTACCTAAAATTATTTGGCGGTATGACCTTTGGCGCTAAGTACTGGGAATCAGATACAACTGTTCCTATTCCATCGGCGCGATTTGATTCAATTTACACCGTTGATCGCAGCACTCAATATGCCGATGGTCAAACAACTTCAATCGAGAATACCCAGCAATCTCAGTTCGCGCCACTATTGATTGTGAACGCCATGCATGCAAGTCCAATCCCAGCAGAAATTCCAGATATGGTCGAAGTTCCTGAAATTTGCATTTACAATTTAAAATGTAAACATCCTACTATCAAATATATTTACGACCATCTTGCAGGTTATCCTATTCCAGAATTTGGAAATGGTGTTCCTGGCAACCACTTAGGCGGTTACATGGTTTCGTTCAAATTAAATTTTCCTGCCGGAGTAACTGCAGCCACCCAGAATATCGGTATTCAGATGATAAGCCCTGCCCATGCTTCCGATTACAGAGTGGTTTTCAGAGAAAAAAATGACACGATTAGTAATGGCGTTGTGATAAGTTCAAAAGCACCAAACAGTTATATGCGAACAGATTCAGGCCACATAAAGTACAAAAATCATTTAGCAGTGGCCAGCAAAAACGTTAGAAAAAATGGCCAAGAAGTCACGATTGTAATTAAAGCAGAAGGTTATCGTACGCGCTATGTGCAAACACTTATAAAACCCACCTATTCAACGTATGTTGAAGTGGATTTAATTCCGCTTTAGTCTTTAAATGTTTCCCAGTAAAATAAGTCGGCCATTGCTTCAGTAATAAAATCCAGGGCCGCTTCTGAAAACGGTTTGTTAGCGATTACGTTTTGCCATTCGGCCTCAGCCTCGGGAACTAAATTATAAATTTCGGGACCAGTTGCTAAGGCTTCGATCTGTACATCGATATTTTGTTGCTGAATATTTTTCTGCCACTCGGTTACGGTGATAACTGATTTTGCCAATATAGGATCAATTATCCAGACTGTGCCCTCTGAATCTGTGAATGCCGCGGCGACGTGGAAGGCCCAATCAACGGTGGTGCCGTCCGCTAATACGATGTGCATTTTCTTTGACGGGTCATGCGGTCTTAAAAATATTTTTTGGGGTTTTAAGCCATGGTGATACAGTTTAGCAGCCAACCAGTGGGCCCTAACGAAGCAGCCATTTTTTGAATAGGATTTGTTAAAACTAGAATCGTTAAACGCCGAATTAAATATTGAAGTTAGCTCGGGTGGTGAGTTGGCCCCATGACCCTGTAAACACCACAGCAAGGTCACGGTCCCAATTAAAAATTTTAAATGTCTTTTCATGCTTTTCACAGGTGGCTAAGATACCACAAACTGTGTGAATAAATTTAACCTCTTCCTGGTTGCTAGAAAATATTTCAAAACTGATTATTACTTCGACAGGTATTTATTAATGCTGTTCCAGCGATGGATTCGGTCTTTCCAACCAAAGACCAGCGAAAAGCTCTTGCATAGACGCTTATGACCGGAAATCCTTGCCCGTTTTGAAAGTTGAATCCAAACTTTGATTGTTCTGGATAGATGACCCGGACATCTTTCCCCCGATGTTTGCCGTTGGCACAATGTTCCAACGGCAAACATCGGGGGAAAGATGTAAAAAACAACTCGGATCCTAACCGCATTTCGCAAAAAAAACTTTGGGGCTCGGGGACTGGTCCCCGATTGCAGGGACGCAGATACGTCGGATATTAACTAAACGGCATTCATATTTATTAAAAAGATTCGTTATAAATACTGGTGTTAGGGTTAGTCTGTCGCAGTTTGTTGGTGTGTAAGTGGCTGTAATCTTGGCTTAGCTTTGTGTACTCGTCACCTATTTCAATACGCGCTGACAGTTCAATTTCCTGTCTGACCATATCTAAAATTTCGGTTTCTTCTTCTTGAATGTGATTTTCGACCATTTCGGCTAAGACTTTAACTTTAGCTAACCACTCATCGTCGTTTGGCGTGCTGTTGATTTCGTGCACCAACTGCTCGGCGATAGCGTGTTCGGTATCGCCCTGATAGCTTTCCAGTTTTAACATGTCATACTCTTTCATCGCGATATATAAACTTTGCTCTTCAGATTTCGCATGCCCAGTTAGCAGAGTAATAAATTCTTCTAGCCAGACTTCTTTTTCGGATCTCTCAAAATGGGTATCTTTTAAATTCGCGATTAATTTTTTAAGCGGAACATGATCCTTTAAGATAATACTAATAATGTCTCGTGGATCGGCGTGTATTTTTTCATTCATAACTAACCTCAACTTTCCGTGTCAATAGTTGCAGGCTCGCGTGAGCCTGCAAGTTTACTTTTTATATTTAGTGCATTTTCAAAATTACTTTTATGCATTCATCTTTTTTATCATTAAACGTTTTGTATGCCTTTGGTCCGTCATCGATTGAAATGCGGTGAGTGATCACAAACGATGGATCAATTTTTTCAGCTAAAACTAAATCTAATAAAGGCTTCATGTACTTTTGTGTATGGGTTTGTCCCATCTTAAATGTTAAACCTTTTCCGAAAGCCGCACCGAATGGAAACTTATCTAAAAACCCGCCGTACACCCCTGGAACAGATTCAGTGCCGCCTTTTTTACAGGCCTGAATGGCTTGGCGTAAGGCGTCTGGTCTGTCGGTTGCTAAACCTACAGCTGCTTTTACACGGTCAACGCTTGCAGTCACCGTGTGTCCATGAGCTTCCATACCAACGGCATCAATACATGCATCAGGACCACGGCCGCCGGTGTGAAATTTTAATTCGTCAATCACGCCATCGGCAGAATCGAAGTTTATAGTTTCTGCGCCGCCGTTTCTGGCCATTTTTAATCGACCATCGTAGTGATCGATCGCAATAACCCGTTCAGCACCTAATAAAAAAGCGCTGCGAATAGCCATCTGCGCTACTGGTCCTGCGCCCCAAACAGCAACCGTGTCACCACGT
>JANPNP010000377.1:0-1975 GCA_031427535.1 Bdellovibrionales bacterium
CTGCTAAATGCGTCCATCACAGCGCACTTAGGAGATGTGCCCGGAGAAGTCGGCGACGGCTTACCATTAGCGAATCACTAAGAATTGCGTTTTAAAGTTAAGTTAACCAAAATGCGTACACGATAAAAAATCCTGTACGCATTTTGTTTTTCTAAGGACCTCTGCAACATCAATCAATAAAAGTTTTTCTAAAGGTGTATTAATTCCCATATAAGCACAGAAAAATCCAGTGGTTTGCATCCTAAAATCTAAACTTAGTTCAAAACCATGAGCGAATATCTTACGTACTGCCGCTGATTCGATAGCTTTTGCTTTAAGTTGCGTATCAGGTATTAATATTTCTAACAGCTGCTGATACTGTTTGTGCGAAGGCATTGGCAGTAAACAATTGGCGTAAAGATACGAGACATAAATCACCGAAAATGTGTGTGTCGGTCCAATAAGTTCCAAGCACTGCTGCAATGACGAATTTACCTTTTTACTATGAGTAACATAAGAGTTTAGTTCGAAAAACAGACGGTGTGCGGAGGTTTTACAAAAGGCATTAGCAAATGATTCCGCTGCATTTGCAAATGATTCTGCCATAATCCAACGAAATGCATTTTTACTTTCAGCAGAAATCTTTAAATCAGATAAGAAAGTACCGGCACTGATTTTTTCTAAATAAAAATCAGCAACGCAGTGACTTGATTCATGTAGGGTATAATTTGATTTTACTTTAATAAGCTCGGCACAAGTAAATCGCTTTGGGTGCAGTGATTCGATTTCTTCCAACACACTGACGTTGTTAGCATACGGAACTTTTTTTAGTTTTAAAATTTGCGGCAAAGACGCGTAGGGAAATACCTGGTAATGACAAAAATCTTCGGTCGTAAAGGTGCCACCAATTTTCAAAAACTGATCGCGAATATTTTTAAATACGGGGTTTTGTGTGTATAAATATGCATCGCCTAAGCTTCGCTGTAAAACTTTAGGGTCTTTTACCAACTGCTGTTGACCATGCAATTTTAGTAGTGATTCAAGTTTTAAATCTAAGTAATTTGCGGGTGAATTCATCAAGACATGGTCATCCCACACAGCTTAGCTTGTGTCCAGCTGAAGTCACTTAAGCGAAGCTTCAGCTGAACTTACTGCTAAACGCCGCTTTGCAGGCGGGCAATCCGATCTTCAAGCGATGGATGTGTTGATAATAATTTCATAAAACCATTTCTGCGATTAGAAATCTGCAATGTAGCAACTGGTGATTTATCTGCAGCAATGGGCTGACCGCTTTCAAATTCAGTGCGTAGTCTTTGCAGTGCTGCAATCATCTTTTCTTTTCCAGTTAACTGGGCGGCACCTTTATCGGCGCGAAACTCGCGTAAGCGTGAATAATAAGACACCACAAATAATCCCAGAATACTGAATAAGATATCTAAAACAATTGTCGAAATCATTCGAACAATATGTGCTTTTTCTTCATCTACAGACTGCGAAATAAAAAATCCAATCACGCGTGCTAAGAACATTCCAAACGCATTCACCACACCTTGAACTAATGTCATCGTGACCATGTCGCCGTTAGCAACGTGCGCGATTTCGTGGGCTAGTACGCCTTCGACTTCAGCTTGATTCATTTTTCTAAGTAAACCAGTCGACACGGCAACCAGCGATCGCGATTTCGATGGACCTGTTGCAAACGCGTTGATGTCGTCGGATTCGTAAATTCCTACTTCTGGTTTTTTAGTTAATCCGGCGCCATTAGCTAAGCGGTAAGTTGTTTGTAACAACCATTGGGTTTGCGCATCATGCGATTTGTTGGGATCAATAATTTTCACACCCATCATTATTTTAGCCATGACTTTAGAAAGCGCTAAAGAAATGAATGCACCACCGAAACCCCAAACTGCACAAAAAATCATAAGCTGCGTGTAGTTAATTCCTGATGCCGTTAAGTAGTGATTTACACCAAGCACATTCAGCACAATCGAAATTG
>JANPNP010000378.1:0-9508 GCA_031427535.1 Bdellovibrionales bacterium
ATGGTGGTCGTAGCGATCATCGGAATTTTGTCAGCAGTAGGAATTCCGCAGTATACAAAATTTCAGTCGAAAGCCAGACAAAGCGAAGCCAAAGGAGCACTTTCAGCTCTGTATACAGCGGAAGCAAGTTTTTTTGCTGAATGGAGCCAATATTCGATTGATTTAAGAAATATTGGTTTCGGAGTAAGCGGAACTAACTTACGTTACGTAACAGGCTTTGCACCAGTGGCTTGCACTGGTTACGTTGCGCCCCCAGCGCCGGCAGAAACTGTAGCTGTGAGCAACTCATGGTCTGATGGGGTCAATGTAAACATAGCTGGATCAACGCAAACTGCTGGATTTCTTTTTATTCCAGCCGCTAGAACGCTGGCAGGAACTACTTCAGCTTGCCAAGCATCTGCATTGCCATTGCCCGGTCAGTCATTTCGGGCAATGGCTATCGGCGACCCCAATACCAACATTGGTACTGTGACACGAGACGGATGGACAATTACCCAAGGAAAGGTATTATCAAATTCGACTCCAGGAATTAGATAATTTATAATAAATAATATATTTTTAAAAATCGCCAGGTTGAAGTCTGGCCATTTTTATTTTATGCTTCAGTAAATGCTTAGAACAATCAAAAATGAACAAATCTTTATTCTTGCCTTACTTTGTGGATTTTTCTTAGCCACTGCAAATTCTTTTTTTAAAAAGCCAGTCCCATTAAGCCGTGCAGATTATTTAGCTCCCCCTAAAGTAATCGTGAATTTAAGCGCTGGCCTAAAGGTTCAAGCTGCTGATTCATTCTGGTTACGGGGTCTACAAGATTTTGATTTTTGCGATCAGCCAGTTAATAAAATGGAATGTGTCGGGCAGTCGTGGCTATTTCATATTCTTGATTTGACCACAGACTTAGATCCAAAGTTTTTCAGCGCATTTTTTTACGGCGGCTTATCGCTTACAGTTGTTGTTAATGATTTTGCTGGCGCGACACAAATTTTTGACAAGGGTGTTGCCGAATTTCCAAAGAATTGGATCTTGCTGTATGCGGCTGCCTACCATGCAGCTACGGAAGAAAAAGACAAAGTGAAGGCATCAAAGCTTTATTTTGCAGCAGCTAAGTACGGCGCGCCAAGTTGGGTTAATGCAATGGCCGGGCGTTTAGCTGGCGAAGGTGGTGACGAAAAATATGCAGAACTTATATTACAACAAATGATCGACTCGGCAATGGAGCCCAAGCTGATTGAACGGCTTCAGCAAAAGCTGCAAAAAATCAAATCTGAAAAAAAATAGAAGTCTTGACCTTTTTTTAAAAACCCTCATATTAACCAGGCATGTCAGCCAAACGCGATTACTACGAAATTTTAGGTGTTTCTAAAACCTCTGATAACGATGAGCTTAAAAAAGCGTATCGTAAATTAGCGATGCAATTTCATCCTGACCGGAACCCCGGCGATAAAGCGTCAGAAGATAAATTTAAAGAAGCAGCCGAAGCTTACGATGTACTAAGTAATGTGGAAAAACGCACGAAGTACGATCGCTTTGGTCATCAAGCTTTTGGTGGCGGTGGCGGCGGGTTTGGTGGTGGCGGCTTTCAGGATATGAATGATATTTTTTCTCAGTTTGGGGATGTGTTTGGAGATATTTTTGGTGGTGGCGGTGGTTTTGGTGGGGGTCGGCAGCAGTCATCTCGCCAGCGAAATTCGCCACGACGGGGTAATGATTTACGTTATATTTCTGAAATTGAAATGGTTGATGTATTAAAAAGTAAAGAGCAAGAAATTGAATTTGAAACCAACGCGAATTGTACGACGTGTAATGGTTCAGGTGCAGAAAAGGGTTCAGTGCCTGTCACGTGCAAAACGTGTTCAGGCTCGGGCCAAGTGGTGCGTCAGCAGGGCTTTTTTACGATGGCCACGACATGTTCTAAGTGTGCCGGCAGCGGAGAGATCATTGAAAATCCGTGTAAGCCGTGTAAAGGACAAGGGCGCGTAAAATTAGCTCGTAAAATTAAAGTTTCAATTCCAGCCGGTGTGGATAACGGGACACGTCTGCGTGTTACGAATGAAGGCGAAGGCGGCTACAAGGGCGGCCCGAATGGTGATTTATTCGTAGAACTTCGGGTGAAAGATCACGCGGTTTTTGCGCGTGAAGAAGATCATTTATTTGCCGAGCTAGATGTTCCATACGTTCAGTTTTTACTGGGCGGCGAAGTCACAACCGAGGCCCTTGACGGCGATGTTGAAATTCAAATTCCGCGCGGAACTAAGCCTGGCGAACGCATGAAGATTTCAGGTCGCGGAGTTCCCTCTTTACGCGGCAATCGCCGTGGTGATTTGTACTACACTTTAAATGTCGAATTTCCAGAAAAATTAACGGAAGACGAAGACAAACTGCTAAGACAAATTGCAGACATGAATAAGATCAAGGTTGCAGCTGAAAAAAAGGGCCTGTTTAGCCGTAAAAAATAGCTTATCAGGCTTAAATTAAGACGAAAACTATGTATTTCGTGAAATATTTCAGGCATCACCTTGACGGGTTGCATTTCGAACTCAATTTTAGACTATCAGAAATAGATTACAGAAGATTATAGAGGAGTATCACAATGGGAAAAATTATCGGTATCGACTTAGGAACTACGAACTCGTGTGTTGCTATCATGGAGGGCGGCGAGCCTAAAGTGTTAGTGAACGAAGAGGGCGCTCGCACAACACCTTCGGTTGTGGCGTACACGAAAGACGGCGAACGTCTGGTCGGTCAAATTGCAAAACGTCAGGCTGTAACAAATCCAGAAAATACAATTTATTCTTCGAAGCGTTTTATCGGCCGCAAGTTCGAAGAAGTGCAAGAAGAAATTAAATTAGTTCCGTACAATGTTGTGCCAAAAAATGGTGGCACAGATTGCGGCTTTAAAGTCAGCGGCGATAAAATTATGTCACCAGAAGAAATTGGTGCCGGCGTTTTATCTAAACTTAAAAAAGTTGCCGAAGATTATTTGGGCGCGGAAGTAACTGACGCTGTTATTACAGTGCCAGCGTACTTTAACGATGCGCAACGACAAGCAACCAAAGATGCCGGCCGTATTGCGGGCCTTAATGTGCGTCGTATTATCAACGAACCAACAGCAGCGGCGTTAGCGTATGGTTTAGATAAAAAGAAAGACCAAAAAATTGTAATCTACGATTTCGGTGGCGGAACGTTTGACGTTTCTATCTTAGAAGTTGGTGAAGGCATTGTTGAAGTGAAATCAACCAACGGTGACACGCACTTAGGCGGAGATAACTTTGATATTCTTATTTTAGAGTGGCTAATTGCTGAATTTAAAAAAGATCAAGGTATCGATCTTAAAAATGATAAAATGGCCTTGCAACGACTTAAAGAAGCTGCTGAAAAAGCAAAGATCGAATTATCATCAGCACAAGAATCTGATATTAATCTTCCGTTTATTACGGCGGATCAGTCAGGACCTAAGCATTTACAAATTAAATTATCACGTTCAAAGTTTGACCAGATGACGGAAAATTTAGTGAAGCGTTCGATCGAGCCTTGTAAAAAAGCCTTGGCCGATTCTGGTTATAAATTAACGGATATTGATGAAGTTGTTTTGGTGGGTGGATCAACGCGTATTCCTGCAATTCAAAAAGCAGTCAAAGAATACTTTGGTAAAGAACCTAACCGCACAGTAAACCCCGACGAAGTTGTTGCCATTGGCGCAGCCGTGCAAGGCGGAGTTTTAGCTGGTGATGTGAAAGACGTTTTATTATTAGACGTGACACCGCTTTCGCTAGGTATTGAAACTTTGGGCGGAGTTATGACAGCGCTAATTGAGCGTAATACGACGATTCCATCGAAAAAGACGCAAGTGTTTTCAACTGCAGCTGATAATCAGCCAGGCGTTGATATTCACGTTCTTCAAGGTGAACGTAAAATGGCTACCGATAATAAATCACTAGGTCGTTTTGAATTAGCAGGTATTCCAGCGGCACCGCGTGGAACTCCGCAAATTGAAGTGATTTTTGATATGGATGCTAACGGTATTTTAAATGTATCTGCTAAAGATGTGGCGTCTGGAAAAACCCAGAATATTAAAATTACTGCGCAATCCGGTCTATCTGAAGATGAAATTAAAAAATTAGTGAAAGAAGCAGAACTACAAGCTGATTCTGATAAAGAAAAAGCAGAAGCTGCGCAGACGCGAAATAATTTAGATAACATGGTTTATCAAACTGAAAAAATGTTAACTGATTCAGGTTCAAAAATTTCTGCAACAGAAGTTGAGGCTGCAAAAACAGCAGTAGCTGATGCGAAAAAAGTTTTAGAAAATAAAGCAGCAGAAGCAACTGAGCTGAAGGCAGCCTTCGAAAAGCTACAGACAATTTCTCATAAATTAACTGAAGCTATGTACAAGGCAGGTGCCGCAGCGGGTGCAAGCACTGAAGGTGCCCCAAATGATCAAGCAGCCCCAGGAGCACAAGCTAACAATGGCAGCGGCAAAAAAGACGACGTCATCGACGCCGACTTTAAAGACGTTAACTAAAAGGTACCTGCTCACTTTATGTAAAGCAGCGCGTAAAAAAATGTGTGTATCAAAAGAGAGGAGAAATCCTCTCTTTTTTTTGGTGGATATTTATGTTTGTAATTAGTAAACGCGCTTCATTTCCTGAACGTGGCTGGGTTGTAGAACTCCGCCCCAGGCGCACATCAAATTGTCGGTTTCGATCGTGTAATAGATCATTTCTTCTGTCGCGGGCTCGTAAAATTCCAAATAACAATCTGGAAATCCTAACACGTGGCCAAATTCGTGGCGAATTGTCCACTGGGTGGAAAAGTCATCCAGTGAATAATTGGGATCCATAGTGATTTTATTCCATGTGTTGCCTGAAACATTCGGAGTTACACCAGCTTCAAATTCAATAAACGGAGTGGTGA
The DNA here is from genome assembly GCA_031427535.1 of Bdellovibrionales bacterium. Classification (GTDB taxonomy): domain Bacteria; phylum Bdellovibrionota; class Bdellovibrionia; order Bdellovibrionales; family Bdellovibrionaceae; genus Pseudobdellovibrio. Next base: position 4,915 of record JANPNP010000378.1, read on the forward strand.
AATTTTGCGGGACATAATTTACCAGAAGTTGAAAATTTAAAGCTTTCCATTCGTCTTCCACATTGGTTTTAAGCCAGTTGGCAATTGCGGCAATCGACGGTAAAATAAAATCCTGAGTGATAACGGTTCGCTGAGTGTTCCATTTTAGTTCTTTACGAACATCGTTCAAAGTAAAGAAATTTGCGTAGGTCTTTCGCGCATTGGCGATGTACTTTGCATAAAAATTAGCGGCGTGCTGAGACGTTACAATTTTTGCAAATTCAGCGTCGCACGCAACGCGGTCGGCGGTGCGGTTTAGGCAAAGACCTAAAAGCCACGTTGTCAGCAATTCTTTTCGTTCAGTTTCTAAAGTCATAAAATTTAACATGTCAGATTTAAAGTTTTCGTCACGATTGATAAAGTACAAACCGCGAATATCATACTGGGCATTTTGTTCGTAGTAGCTAAGCCACGGCTGTTGGCCAATCCAGCGCACAGCATTTTGGTACGAGCTATTAATTTCCCTGATATGGGTGATGAAAAGCTGGTCGGTTACTAATGTGGAATCGCTTAAAGCAGCGTTTTCGACTAAAACTTTTTTCATTTCAATAGGAAGTTTATCGATACGTTCCTGGTAGGTTTTCAGCATCAACTTGACTGAATTAATTTTGGGTGCGTCAGGTGGCACTGGGTTTTTTGTATTTCGATCTGCTAAAACCAATTTCTGTTCAGGGGCGCGATTTTTATTCACTAAATTTAACCAGTCCAAGGCGCGCGTTCCAGTTTCGGTTAATGGCTTTAAGGTTATTTCAATTGGGCTTGCTGTAACATCAGCCGCATCCCAATTGGGTGATTTGTATTTTAGCTGTAAGCCGACCGGTCCAACGTTAGCGGGATCTTTCGGACCACGTCTGTTATTTTGAGTAAATGCATTTGCTACGCTTATATCTAAAGCAAAAAATGCTAAAAGTGTGACTGTTAAAAAAAATCGTGATTGCATTGGCCCCCTGCTAATTCAACTGCGAAATGTTTGCAAAATTAAAATTAGCAGGTACGCTTTTTAAATGGAAGCAAATTGGGAACAGATAGCCAAAAGAATTACCTGGTCAAAACCGTGGTCTAAATTAAGCGACGTAAGTTTTAAAAAACCCGTGCAAATTAAATGGTTTTTAGATGCCGAACTAAATGTCAGCTTCAATTGCATCGATCGCCATTTATCATCACATGGAAATCAAACTGCCTTCATCTGGGAGCCCGACAATCCACAACAGGCGGCATTACATATATCCTATCAGCAATTGCACGATCATGTTTGCAGGTTAGCTAATGTCCTAAAAAAGCACGGAGTAAAAAAAGGTGACCGCGTTACCATTTACATGCCGATGATTCCCGAAGCCACTTATGCGATGCTAGCATGCGCCCGATTAGGCGCAGTGCATTCAGTTATTTTTGGCGGGTTTTCTGCTGATTCCATTTCAAATCGCATTATAGATTGCGATTCAACTTTCGTTATTACTGCCGATGAAAGTTACCGCGGTGGTAAAACCACGGCGCTGAAAAAAACTTTAGACGAAGCTTTGGTTAAACTTGGAGCTAAAAACACAATCGAAAAAGTTTTAGTCGTAAGGCGCACTGGCGCCAGCGTTGCCTGGAATGAAAAAACAGACTTATGGTATCACGACGAAGTAAAAAACGTGGCCAGCATCTGCGAGCCAGTTGCAATGAATGCGGAAGATCCACTTTTTATTTTGTACACATCAGGATCAACAGGAAAGCCAAAGGGGGTCTTACATACCACGGGTGGCTACTTGGTTTTTGTAAGTTACACGCACGAACTGGTTTTTGATTACCGCCCGGGCGATATTTATTGGTGCACAGCTGACGTCGGTTGGATCACTGGTCACAGTTATATAGTCTACGGACCATTAGCAAACGCTGCAACCAGCGTCATTTTCGAAGGTGTGCCAAATTATCCAAATTTTTCTAGATTTTGGGACGTCATCGACAAACACAAAGTTAATATTTTCTACACGGCCCCTACAGCCATTCGCGCGCTGATGAAAGAGGGCGAAGAGCCCGTGAAAAAATCATCGCGTAAATCACTTCGTGTGTTAGGCACTGTCGGCGAGCCCATCAATTCAGAAGCCTGGCGCTGGTATCACACAGTTGTGGGTGATGGCCGCTGTCCTATAGTAGATACCTGGTGGCAAACGGAAACGGGCGGCATTCTTATTTCAGCAACTGCTAAATCAGAAAAATTAAAACCAGGATCAGCGTCAACCCCGCTGCCAGGAATTTTTCCGGAAGTGTTAACTCCGGAAGGAAAACTTTTATCTGGTGCATGTGAAGGAATTTTAGTATTACGATCGTCATGGCCTGGACAAATGCGTACCGTTTATAAAGATCATGCCCGATTTGAAGAGACCTATTTTTCGACATACCCTGGCTATTACTTTACCGGCGACGGCTGCCGCCGGGACGAAGATGGTTTTTACTGGATCACCGGCCGGGTTGATGACGTGATCAATGTATCTGGGCACCGACTGGGGACTGCTGAAATTGAATCAGCACTTGTGGGCCATCACAGCGTTGCCGAAGCCGCCGTGGTCGGATTTCCGCATGACCTAAAGGGTCAAGGAATTTACGCCTTCGTTACTTTAAAAACAGGCATCGCTAGCACCGACGAGTTGAAAAAAGAATTGATCGCCCATGTGCGAAAAGTTATCAGTCCTATTGCAACACCAGATGTGGTCCAGTGGGCGCCTGGGCTTCCAAAAACCCGTTCCGGAAAGATAATGCGGCGGATTTTACGCAAAATTGCCAAAGCGGATTTTCAAAATTTAGGGGACATTTCTACATTAGCAGACCCAGCTGTGGTGAAAGACCTTGTCCAAAACAGGAATCAAAAGTAAATGAAAAGCATGAACTTACAAAAATCGTTAAAAACCGAAGTCGTCGTCAGCATTATTTTAATTCTTATCATCTTAGCATCGCGATTTTCAGGACATATCTGGAATTTCACAGCAGTGGGCGGAGCGGCCTTATTTGCGGGCGCATATTTTTCAAAAAAATCATTTTCAGTTTTTACGGTGTTTGCAGGTTTACTAGTTTCAGATTTAGTCATTGGAATGCATAGCCAAATGCCAGCTGTTTATATTTCGTATGCGCTAATGATTGGGCTTGGATTATTACTGGCTACTAATCCGCCACGGACTAAAAGCGCGCTGGTGACTATTGGGGGATCCATTTTATTTTATCTAGTTACGAACATTGCCGTTTGGCTTGAGGGACGCTTATATCCGATGACACTGGATGGGTTACTGCAGTCCTACATTATGGCAGTACCATTTTTTAAAGCGCAATTTATTTCTGATCTGCTGTCGGCAGGAATCTTGTTTGAAATTGCGCACCACCTTAAGTTATTGGAAAAACCATCAGCTGCTAACGAGCAGTTACCAAGGTCCCTGACTTAAACACTCATTTTCGTATTTTGCGCGCCTTAAGTTATAGGCGCAAAAATTATTTCTGGATTCATTTTTTAAGCCCTCGCACAGACCAGCAAACGAGCTGTACTGCTGGTGTTCGGTGCTGCAGCCATTTTCAGATAGGGTGTACGATAAGTTCTGTGAATCATTTTTCACAACGACGCCATCCTTCAAGTCAACGTTGCAGGATTGAAGAATCACGACCGAGAACACTAAAACAGCTGTTAGAACAATTTTAGTTTTCATAAGCGTAAGTTATCACAAAAAATGTCACCGGTGTTGTAAAATAAATGCGACGGCAATTGTAACTGTCAACAGAATGGACAGTAGAAACTTCACCAAAAATTTTAATTTAAGTGTTTCTGGTCTTAATTTTTCAAGATCCGAAAAACCGTGGTACTAAGACGTCTAACAACAGGAGATTATATGACACCAACTAACATTATCTTAACTGCGTTTTTAGCTTTCTTGATCGTTTCTAATATCGTTTTAACTTAAATAGTCTGGCGGCTTTTCTTAAGAACTAGGTTCATGTTTTTGACTTTGGACTTTTGTTTTTTCTGAAAAGCCTGCAGCGCTTTTTTTAGGGACTGATCGTAAAGTCCTAGCATGCGCACAGCCAGTAGCCCCGCATTGTAGGCGTTATCAATCGCCACCGTTGCAACGGGCACACCCTTTGGCATTTGTGCGATAGACAGCAAGGCATCAATACCTTTTAACTTTCCAATCGTCACCGGCACGCCAATGACCGGAACTGTGGTTAGGCTTGCAACCATTCCCGGTAAGTGCGCAGCACCCCCTGCGCCCGCAATTATAATCTTGATTCCATTTTCTTCAGCCGTTTGTGCAAAATCAAACATGGCTTTTGGCGTTCGGTGCGCCGAAATAATTTCTACTGAGAACGCAATTTTAAATTCTGCTAAAGATTCTGTAGCAGCAGACATAATTTTTAAATCACTGCGGCTTCCCATGATAATCGCAACAACTGGCTTTTTTGATTTCATAGGATAATTCCTTTTCGTTCAAGCAAGGCTTTCTTCAAAAGCATTTTCTTATTTTTTCCGATGTAATTGATATGCCCCATTTTTCGCTTTGGTCGGTTATCTGTTTTGTCGTACCAGTGCATGGAC
>JANPNP010000379.1:0-5579 GCA_031427535.1 Bdellovibrionales bacterium
CTATTTACTGAATTTGAATTTGTTTGGCTTTAAGTGATTCTGTCTTAGGAACAGTCACTGTCAACACGCCGTTTTCAAATTTTGCATCGACCTTTTTTTCATCAACTAGGCCGGGTAAAGTGAAGCTTCTGGTGTAAGAACCATATTGCATTTCTGAAAGGTATTTCTTTTTTGATTCACTCTTTTTTTCTTCTTTTCGTTCAGCATGAATAGTCAGTTGGTCCCTGTCAGCTTCAACCTTGACTTGGTCCTTTGTAACCCCTGGTAAATCAAACTTTAAAACATAGTTACTGTCTTCCTCAGCGATTTCACATGACGGATTAAATGACATGCTCTGCATGCCGTCCGTTCTTTTCAAATTTATGAACTCATTAAATAGACGATCAAAAGGTTCTTGAACTTGTGAGAAATCACGGAATGGGCTTAAGCTCTTGTTGTTAAACCAGCGTTCTAATGCGTTCGACATAATAATCCTCCTTATGGATTGTGTTATTAGTTCTTAGCTGAGCAAGGTCAGTGCCAGTTTCCAATTTTTTAAAAAAAATAAACAACCTGCGCTTGATGTGTCGACTCAGTTCAGATGAATGCGCCACTGTTAAGTTCTCGGTTAAGTTCTCGTCAATCTTCTACTGCGATCAACTTTGATGACTAGCATTAAGACTCAACAGTTGTGACAAGACTGACACTCAATGGGACATGTTGGCAGCAATGTCAGAGCAAATTTTTAGTAAAAAGTTTCTGTCGCTCTTCTGTTGGCAAGCAACACATTCTTACAAAGTGGTCTGCACCTTGCACCTGCAACAAATTTTAAAAACTACACTAAGGAAAAAAATGAAATCATTAAGCAGGAAAAATAAAATCATTTGGTCTGTCGATCCCACTCAAGATCCGGCTGCGGCCAAGAATATTATTAAAGAGTTGAAAGTCTGGGCTAAGCATTTAAATTGTGATGTTCAGCCTGTTTCAAACTAAAGGAAAAAATTAATGACGCGGTAAAAAAGCCAATGCGGAAAATTAAAGTGATATATGGTGATCTCATACTGCCCGTTTCGGCAGTTTCCATAGCAGAACTTAATTATGCCCAGCTACTAACTTAATTCTAGTCCTGCGCCCTGGACCGCTTTGTTACTAAGCAAAAGGTTTTATCTATGCGCGGATAGACAAAAGGATTAGGCGTTGCACCCGAAAATAAGGTGCTCTACCCTTTTTAAAACTTTAAAGGAGTCTTATGGAAACCGAACAACCCAAATGTCCATTCCCAGTTGGCCGTGTCGTGAATGCTGTGAACAGTTCACAGTCAAATCGTAACTGGTGGCCGAAACAACTTAACTTAAGAATTTTGCATCAACACTCTTCGAAATCGAATCCGATGGACGCTGAATTTAATTATGCCAAAGAGTTTAATAAATTAGATTATAAAGCTTTAAAAAATGATTTGACCGTGCTTATGACAGATTCGCAGCCGTGGTGGCCAGCAGATTGGGGACACTACGGCGGATTATTCATTCGGATGGCGTGGCACAGTGCCGGCACTTACCGAACTTTCGATGGTCGTGGTGGTTCTAGGTCTGGCGGTCAAAGGTTTGCTCCGCTAAACAGTTGGCCTGATAACGGCAATTTGGATAAGGCGCGTAGACTTTTGTGGCCGATCAAAAAGAAATATGGCCAACAAATTTCGTGGGCTGACTTAATGATTTTAGCCGGAAACGTTGCACTTGAATCAATGGGTTTTAAAACTTTAGGATTTTCGGGCGGTCGTGCTGATACCTGGGAACCCGGCGAAGATATTTTTTGGGGTTCTGAAACCGAGTGGATGGGTGACAAACGTTATAAAGGTGACCGCGAACTTGATAATCCATTAGCTGCTGTGCAAATGGGTCTTATTTATGTGAACCCCGAAGGACCCAATGGAAAACCAGATCCTGTCGGTTCCGCGCGTGATATCCGTGAAACTTTTGCTCGGATGGCTATGAATGATGAAGAGACCGTAGCACTTGTTGCCGGTGGACACACATTCGGAAAAGCTCACGGAGCTGGCGATCCGAAAAAGGTCGGCGCTGAGCCTGAAGGTTCAGAAATACATCATATGGGTTTTGGTTGGGTCAATAATTTTGAAACTGGCAAAGGCGTGCACACCACCACAAGTGGCATTGAAGGCGCCTGGAAACCAAACCCAACAACCTGGGACAGCGGCTATTTTGATATGTTATTCAAGTACGATTGGGAATTAGTAAAAAGTCCGGCGGGTGCCCATCAGTGGTCTGCAAAAAATTGCGATGATAAAGATTTAATTCCAGACGCGCATGATCCAAAAGTAAAGCATCGCCCGATGATGACGACTGCAGATCTAGCTTTGAAGTTTGATAAAAAGTATGAAGCTATTTCTAAGCGTTTTCATCAAGACCATGCAGCATTTGCTGATGCGTTTGCGCGCGCGTGGTTTAAGTTAACCCACCGGGACATGGGTCCATCAATTCGCTATTTAAGCCCTGATGTTCCGAAAGAAGAATTTTTATGGCAAGACCCTTTACCAAAAGCACAGGGTCCTATGATCAATACTGCAGAAATCGAAAGCTTGAAAAAAGAAATTATAAGTTCAGGCCTGACAATCCCGCAACTGGTTGATACAGCTTGGGGTTCAGCTTCTACATTTAGACAATCAGATTTACGTGGCGGCGCAAATGGTGCCCGCATTCGATTAGCTCCGCAAAAAGATTGGGAAGTAAACCAACCTTCAGAACTTAAAAAAACGCTGACGAAATTAGAAGAGATTCAAGCTGCCTTTAATAAAAAAGGAACAGCAAAAGTTTCAATGGCCGACTTAATCGTGCTTGGCGGATCTGCCGCAATCGAAGATGCCGCTAAACGCGGTGGTCATGCGATCAAAGTTCCGTTCATCCCAGGACGCGTGGACGCCACTCAGGAACAGACGGATGTTGAATCATTTAAGGTCCTTGAACCCACAGCCGATGGCTTTCGCAATTACACAAAAGAAGGAGCAGGCCTTCATGCCGCTGAGATGCTTCTTGATCGTGCAAATTTGATGAGTCTAACTGCTCCCGAGATGACCGTATTAGTTGGCGGCATGCGCACGTTAAACACCAATCACAGACAAGTGAAACACGGCGATTTCAGTGAAAAGCGCGCCACGTTAACAAACGATTTTTTCGTGCAGCTGCTTGATATGGGAACGGAATGGAAGCCAACTTCAGTTCCGGGAGAATTTAAAGGGACCGATCGTAAGACTGGTAAAGAAAAATGGTCTGGAACCACAGTTGATTTAATCTTTGGATCAAACTCGGAACTAAGAGCTATTTCTGAAGTCTATGCGGCCGACGATGCATCAGAGAAATTTGTAAATGATTTTGTTGCTGCTTGGGTCAAAGTCATGAATGTCGATCGTTATGATTTGCACCGACATGAATTGAGTTAGTTTTAAAAACCCACCACATCTGTGAAACGATGTGGTGGGTTTTTCTTATTCTTGTTGCGCGGCCCGACCGGACAAGGTTAATGTTCGCGGAGCTAATATATGGATGACTTCAAAGTACCAAAACCACGAAAAAACAAGTACCCCGCCGAAGGCATCACATTAGAGATGATGCTAAGACAACTGATCGACGTTTACGGCTGGGAACGCCTTGGCGAAAAGATCACAATTCGCTGTTTTACCGACAATCCAAGTTTAAAATCGAGCCTGAAGTTTCTGCGCACCACTCCGTGGGCCCGCGAAGAAGTTGAGCGCCTTTGGCAGTGGCGTGAAAATACGGGATGGGACTCCCGTGATGATAAGAAGTAGCTTCAAATAGCTTGAAGCTACTTTTGTTGCGATCAGCGGTACTTATCTAAGGTACAGTTTTGCAATTCTTACATCTTGTCAAAAGCCTAACGGAAAAATTTTTCTAACTAGGGTATTGTTCCCACAACAAACAATTACAACCCAAAACTTCAGGAGTTTTTTATGAAAGCTATCTTATTAGTAAGCACGTTATTAGTTTCCACTTTCGCAGTAGCAGCTATCGAGTCATCAACGTTTCTTAGCCATGAACAAACAATGATCGAGCAAGCTATCGCAAACCAATGCGGCCGCTCAGGAATTACCACTGAACTATCAACACAGGTTGAAACAGTGAATGTCGATAACGGGATCAGCGATGACTACTTCACGACACAGTTAGAAGTTGAAGCCCGCATGGAACAAAATATGTCTGAGATTTTATCGGTTGAAGTTAAATCTGCTCGATATTCTGCGTATGACCATGCAAACAAAGTATGGGGTATCTTCGAAGTTCTTTCTGTCAATTGCAACGCAAGTCACTCTGGTCATTAGACTTTGCTAAAATTAAATTTTTGAAAGCGGACTTATTAACGATTTTAATTAGTGGTTCACAAACGGTAACCCGTCGCCAACTTCGCCAGCTGCATCACCTAAGTTAGGCGTGGTGGTGCCGTTAGCTAAAGCTCCGTTTGCTGCATTACCCCAACATTTTAAACGCTTAGTATTTGTAATTACGCACGCAGTAAAATAACCAACGCCAACAGTTGTTGCAGAAATTCCTGTACCCAAATTTATATCCAGCAAATTCGCAATCTCGTTGGCATCGTCGCCGCGGTTTAGTGTGTTTCCGATTAACAGCTGACCGCTGCTATTGAAACCCCAACAGCGAACAGCTCCGGTAGCATTCATTGCACATTGCATTTGACTGCCACCCCATGTCTTGGTTGGCGTAAATGCAGTAAATGGTAATGCCAGTAAGTTATCACCCATTTCGCCAGCGTCATCGCCGCGGCTTGCTGCATCAGCTACACCTAGCTGACCTTTTTGATTTCGTCCCCAACATTTTTGGGTGCCATTATCTAAAATGGCACATGAATGACTGTAACCCATGCCAATATCAACAACTGTGCGTCCGGCGCCCAAACCTACTGTGGCAAGTGCTGCCATGTCGCCGGCGACTTTTCCTTTTGCTAATGTATTTCCGTAACCTAGCTGGCCAAATTTATTATTTCCAAAACATTTTAGCGTCGCATTATCTAAAAGAGCACATGTAAAATCTAAGCCGCCACTCATTTTAACTGCGGTACGGCCTGCACCCAAATTAATTGGTGGCAAACTATCACCCATTTGTGCCGCTGATGTACCGCGGTTAACAATGTCATCTTGACCCAGTTGACCAGACGCATTTTTACCGAAACATTTTGCTGAACCATCGTTTAAAATTGCACATGTCATATAACCAAAAGCATAAATTTTTGTAGCGATTAAATCTGTTCCTAAATTAATTGCTGGAAGCAAATCCCCCATTTCATTGGCGCCGTCACCACGATGTGCAGTTCCGCCGATTCCTAATTGCCCGCTACCGTTATGTCCCCAGCATTTTACTGAGTCATTATCAAGTAGCGCACAGGTATGAGAAATTCCTGCGGTTAACGCCTTGGCCGTGCGACCTGTACCCAAATTAACGAATGGTAAATTTCCACCCAATTCTGTGGGAACGTCTGCTAAATCAGATGTTGAACCGTGTCCTAATTGCCCAAAGGCGCCGTCACCAAAACATTTAACTGTGCCTTGGTTATAG
>JANPNP010000380.1:0-13044 GCA_031427535.1 Bdellovibrionales bacterium
TAAAGCGTGTAACCCAAAATTTAGGTATTCCCTGGATTTTAAAATGCTCGTTCGATAAAGCCAATCGTCAAAGCTCTAAAAGCTTTCGCGGCCCCGGAATGAATCAAGCGCTCAAATCATTGGACAAAATCAAATCTGAATTGGGCTGCGCCTTTTTGACCGATGTGCATGAAACTATTCAAGTTGAAGAGACCGCAAAATATGCAGAGGTTATTCAAATCCCAGCTTTCTTATCACGACAAACAGACTTGCTTGTTGCTGCTGCAAAAACAGGCCGGGTAATTCACATAAAAAAAGGACAGTTTTTAGCACCGTGGGACATGAAATCCATTGCACAAAAAGCAGTGCAAGCTGGTAACGATAAGATTTTACTTTGCGAACGTGGGACCACTTTTGGATACAATCGCTTAATTAATGACATGACCGGACTTATCGACATGCGAAATCTAGGATTTCCCGTAATCATGGATTGCACACACTCAACCCAGCTTCCCGGCGCAACCGGGGAATCTAGCGGCGGTCGCGGTGAAATGGTTTGGCCACTTGGCAGAGCAGCTATGGCAATTGGAGTGGATGGGATTTTTCTTGAAACTCACCCCAACCCTGAAAAGGCTCTGTGTGACGGCCCAACTTCACTGCCACTAAAAAACTTAGAAAAGGTATTAAAAAACTTACAAAATATATTTAATACGCATAGCCTTAAGTAATATGTCAAAAGCGGCCTGGCCAAAAAACTTAATACGACCACTCATAGCGCTGCTATTCATTTATTTATTAATAGTAAAAGGGCCTTTTCAACTTCAGCAGATTACATTTATTTTAGCTCAAAAAAAAATACTCTTACTCGGAGTCTTTCTTGTATTTTTGCAGTTCTGTTTATCAGCGTTTCGCTGGAAAAAAATTGTTGAGCAGAAAACCGCCTTAAATATCAAATTAAGTTTCCAACTTACGTTGATAGGTCAATTTTTTTCATTTTTTATTCCAGGCGGCGTTAGCGGTGATGTTGTAAAGGCGCTAGAACTATCTAAAACCAGTGGTCTCAGTCGCAGCGAAAGTTTTTCAACGGTTCTTTCGGACCGAATCCTAGGTTTATTTTCAATGGTGCTTTTTTCCACAGTTTTTTTAGCGCTAGATTATTTTAACTCAAGATCTGAAACTATACTAAGTTACTTTTTTTTTAGCGCACTACTACTGGCTGCAATGATTTGTGGAATAGCACTAGGGCCAAAGATAGTTCAAATTTTATCTAGTTTCTTTAACTCGAAACAGAATAAAATATTACAAGCAGCCGAAAAAATAATTTCTTCATTTAGCCTCACTTTCAGTAGTTTTCGTCAGAAAAAGATTCTACTTGTAACGGTAGCGATCAGCTTTGCTACCCAAATGGTGGCCACATATTTCATGACTGAAATAGTGCGTGCGCTTGATGTATCAATGCCTTCATTTTTCGTATTTTTTGCGCTTTCATGTTTTGGTTTTTTAGCGTCAGCAATTCCAATCACGCCAGCAGGAATTGGCGTTGGCCAAGCCGCATTCTACTTTTTATTTTCCACTGTAAGTATCGATCTTGGAAATGCGGCGGTGACTGCCGTAAGCATCTTACAACTGTTTTTCTTTTTTTACGCTCTCATAGGCGGAGTGCTTTTTGCCACCAAGCCTTTCTTGACGAAGACTGCAAACCAATCGATAGCAAAATAAAGGGGATTTATGGGTCTACTGATGAAGCAAATTATAAACCTTTTTCGCTTACTCCATTCAGATACCGGCCAGAACCAAATCGCATCTGGCTTAGCCTTCGGAGTTTTTTTAGGCTTCGCACCGTTTATCTCGATTCAAACATTGCTGGTGTTGTTCATTGTTTTTATCTTCAGGGTTCAGTTGGGCGCAGCGTTCCTATCTGCATTCTTTTTTAAATTCATTGCTTACTTACTTGATCCAGCAGCAGATGCTCTAGGTAAATGGGGCTTTAGAATACCCCGCATTTCGGGGACTATGGTTATCGATGTACAATACGCCATTTATTCCCATGACACGATTTAACAATTCAATCGTGATGGGATCATTTATAATTTCGCTTTTCTTATGTCCGATCTTGTTCCTGCTATTTAAAAAATTAATCGTAAAATATCGCAGCGAAATCGTGCAAAGGGTCGAAGCTTCCAAAGCATGGAAGGCATTCAAAGCGACAAAGTTTTATTTGTGGTACTTGAAATACAATGACTTATACGGAGGCGTATAATGACAACAGCTAAGCCAAATACAAATACTGAAACAGTTCCTGTTACAAAGATAAAAAAACCCCAGGGACCAATTCGCTGGAACGCAATTATACCGTTCGTCATATTTGTTTTACTTACATACATCTACTTTCATCTTTTTTTTGATGCACACATGAAAAAGGCGCTCGAGTGGGGTGGTTACAAAGCCCTGGGCACCGAATTAAACATCAAAGACTTCAAATCGTCTTTTAGTGACGGCCGTGTCGAACTTACAAAGATAGAAATCACCCACGCCGTTCAACCGCAATTTAACTCGATCGAGCTTTCTAGCGTTCGTTTCGCAGTCAACTGGGGAGCACTGTTACGACTAAAATTCGTCGTGGATGAAATTGCCGTAGAAAGCGTACAATTCATGTCTAAACGCTCAAGCGTGGGAAAAGTAGCACCGCCAGAGCCAAGCAGTACTGATAAGCCCAGCTTTTCGCAACAGCTCTCTGACAAAGCCATGAACAAGTTAGAGAAAGACAACCAGTCCAACGTGCTTAGTGATGTTTCGGTTTTCTTGAAAAGCGGCAAGTGGGACGAACAAATCAAAAATTTAGAGTCTCAACTTGCCTCAAAAAAGATGCTCGAAGAAATGAATACAAAATGGGCAGCTAAAAAAACCGACTGGGATGCAAAAATAAAAACATTGCCAACCACTGCCGAGCTTAACTCTTTCAAAAGCAGGTTCGAAGGAATTAAAAGCAAAGATTTCAAAACACCTCAGGAACTTGATACGTCGGTTAAACAATTTGATTCGTTACTAAAAGATGTCGACAGCAAAAATAAACAAGTTCAAGCAGTTAAGTCGCAACTTGATTCTGATCTTAAAAGCCTAGATCAAGATTACAAGGCAATCGATCTCCAAGTAAAAAAAGACATTGAATCCCTGAAATCCAGATTTAAAATTCCAAAAATCGACGCCGGAAGTTTTGCAAAATCTCTTTTCATGAGCTATCTCGCGCCGATGATGAATAAATTAGATCATTACAAAAATCTTGCGGAAAAGTACTTGCCGCCCAAATACGCTAATAAAATTTCGGGCAAAACCAGCGCAGAAGCGAATCAGCCAGAAACAATTCAGCCCCACCAACGGGCCGACGGCACCTCGTATGAATTCCCAATCAAAAATGGGTTTCCACTTTTTTGGATAAAAAAAATAAGCATCAGTTCGACATCAAATGCCACCACCGATTTCGGAGATTTTGCAGGAAAAATTGAAAACATAACCTCGAATCAACGTCAAATTAACAAGGTCACTACCTTAGATATAAAAGGTGCTTTCAAAAAAATGAACGTCTCAGGCATAAAAATAAATGCCGAATTAAATAATCTAGACGACCAGCCCCAAGTTAGCTTCCTGTTTGATGTCGGTGCATTTCAAATGGCTAACCTTGAATTGCTAAAATCCCCAGACTCAGAAATTTCCATTCCGCAAACCACAGCAACCTTTGCAAGCTCAGGAAAAACCATCGGCTTCAAGACCTACGATTTAAAAATGAAAACCGATTTTTCAAACGTCGCTTTCAAAAGTAGCGCCGCTGATAAGACCGTGGCCGAGATTCTAGACAATACATTAAAAGCCATTAATCAATTTAACGTCGAAGCCACAGCATCCGGCGAACTAAAAGATCTAGCCATAGATATACGCTCAAGCTTGGGAAGTGACCTGCAAAAATCTTTCGAGAATCTGCTCAAGGGTAAAATTGCCGAAGCAAACGTAAAGTTACAGCAGGCCGTAAACTCCGAGCTCGATAAACTGAAATCGCAACTTACAGGTCAAACCGACGCCATTAAGAATCAAGCTAATGGTGAAGTTTCAAAGTTGCAAAAGCAGATCGACGATCAAAAAAAGCAAGTAGATGACAAAATTAACGCTGCCAAAAAAGATTTCGAGCGACAAGCGCAAAAAGGTCTTCAAGATGCTGGTCAAAAAGCAGCTGATGAACTTAAAAAGAAATTAGGGTTTTAAAAGAACAGCGATTCTAAAAGAATTAGCGAACTGAACCCTTATAAGGTCCTAGGTCACCTTACTCCGACCTCTAAAGACATGTTCTATTTAGTTTTTTTTCATTCGGACGGTACTTCTGATTGTTTACAATCAGAAGTCAACCAACGAGCCACATAATCTATTGAAATACCTTATTTTATCGAGGCGGTATGAACCACTAGGACCTTATATGGGATCAGTTGTCCTTAAAATACCGACCGTTAGGTTATTGCCCCTACAGTGATTTCCACTCAACAACTGACCGAATATTCCTAATGGCATCGTCACTAGGCTTCAAAATCACGGTCATAGGCAATCGATCCACATCTAGTTTTTTAGAGATCGACTTATCATAGTCCCAGATATTTATAAAAATCGGATCCCGCAGCTCCGGAAAACTTTTTAGAAATTTCTCAAGCTCTATTTGCGATTCATCTAACGACACCACGATAAACTGAGTTTGATCCGTATTCGCTTTAGCATATTTGATCATTTCAGGAATTTCATTTAAGCAGGGGCCACACCAGGATGCCCAAAGGTGAATATACACAACCTTGCTTCCTGTCAGTCGACTTGTATCGATGCTTTGTGCGACAGAGGCATAATCAAACCATTTCTGCGACTGCATAAATTCAAGAACTTGAGGTTTTGTTAAATCCGCCTTTTTAATAGGACCTGTACCCGTCTCGTCTTGGCGTCCTAGCTTCTCTACTATGGCGCCATAGTTAAAAACACCAACTATCAATATCGCAGCCAGTGCCAGAAAAATTACGCTTAATCTCAGATTCATTTTTAGGCCCCAGTCTTCTAACAATTAATTGCTTCTCACACGTGTTAACCACAATAAATTTGCATCGTCCAACGTCCAATTTTAAAAAAAAAGCCCAAGTAAAACTTGAGCTTTTTTTCAACCTAAATGTGAACCGCAACCTAGTTTCTTGCGAACATTGCAGATCGTGAATCTGTCTTCATTTTGCGAATATTCTTCTTGGTCTTCTGAGCTGCTACAGTTTTAGTTTTCTTAATCTTGCTAGCAATCTTAAGAGCTTCTTTACCTTCAGCTTTAGTTTCTTTTGCTGCTTTTCCAGCTTTTGTAACCTTGCCAGCAGTTAATCCAGACGTTGTAATTCCAAATGCATCCGTAACTCGCGATTTGAAATCGAAGTCTACGAATTCTAAGTATGCCATTTCAGCTGTATCACCCGGTCTGCGACCGATCTTAGTCACGCGAGTGTATCCACCTTCGCGGTCTTTAAACCGAGGTGCAACCGTCTTTACCAATGCTAATGCATTGTCACGATTGGCCAAGCGACCAATTAAAAGTCGAATCGAATTCAAGTCATCTTTCTTCGCAAGCGTAACAGCTTTCTCTACATGACGACGAACTTCCTTAGCTTTGACAACGGTCGTTTTAATTCGACCATGTTCAATTACTGAATTCATTAAACCGCGAATTAAGGCCTTTAACGGACCACTTTTGCGAGCGAAATGCTTTGTTAAACGACGATGTGAAGACATAAAAAACTCCTATATACTTAAATAATAACTCGTAACATGACCATCTAACTAAACGTTAGATGGTGGCGCCTCGCGCTTTACCTGAGGCATCTGATTTGGATCCCATCCCGGAGGTGGCCATCCATCGATCTTCATTCCTAATCCTAAACCCATTTCAGTCAAAATCTCTTTGATTTCATTCAAAGATTTACGACCAAAATTTTTAGTTTTAAGCATCTCAGCTTCTGATCGAACTACTAACTCGCCGATAAATCGAATGTTTGCATTTTTTAAACAATTTGCAGATCGAACACTAAGTTCCAAGTCGTCAACTGAACGAAATAAGTTTTCATTTAATGAAGAAGAACCCATTTGTTTGATTTCATCAGATGGCTCTAATGATTCATCAAAAGTTAAAAAGATTTGCAATTGTTCTTTTAGAATTTTAGAGGCCAGCGAAACCGCTTCTTCAGGCTTCAGTGATCCATCAGTCCAAACTTCTAATGACAAAGAATCATAATCAGTACGCTGGCCAACGCGCGCATTGGCCACTGAATAATTCACTTTGCGAATTGGCGAGTGAAGTGCATCCACACCAATGTATCCAACTGGAAGTGATTCATTCTGGGTTTCAACCGGCGAATAACCACGACCATAAGAAACGATCAGCTCTGCATTAAAATTTGCACTATTTCCTAATGTTGCAATGTGCTGATTAGGATTTAATATTTCAATTTTGTCAGAAGTGACAATGTCAGCCGCTGTCACAATGCCAGGGCCTTTTTTAGAAATTCTAAGCGTTAACGGCTCAGAATTAAATTGGCGAAAGCGAATTTGCTTTAAATTCAAAATGATATCTGAAACGTCCTCAAGAACGTCAGTTAACGTAGAGAATTCATGTAAAACTCCATCGAATTTTACTGCAGTCACAGCTGAACCCATCATCGAGCTTAACAAAATGCGGCGGATCGAATTACCAAGGGTAACTCCAAATCCACGCTCTAGTGGGCGAACTACAAATTTCGCGTATTCACTAGATTGAGATTCTTTTTCAATCTCAAAACCTTTTGGTTTAATTAATTCTCTCCAAAATTTATAATAGTGCTCTTGCATATTTGTCCTTCTTAATTATCGAGAGTAGTACTCAACGATCATACTTTCTTCGACAGAAATTGTTACTTCATCACGTGTTGGAGCATCTTTAATCACACCTTTAAACGCGGCATGATTTGCATCAAGCCAGCTTGGTACCGAGCGGCGAGTAACAGCCTGAATTGCGCTCAGGATTGTTGCTAGCTCTTTGCTCTTGGGAGCCACTTCAACAACGTCACCCTTTTTAACTATGGCACTAGCGATATTAATACGCTTACCATTTACTAAAAAGTGATTGTGACCGATCAACTGACGCGCTTCACGACGAGAGTTTGCAAATCCCAAAGTATAAACAACGTTATCTAGACGTAGCTCAAGAGTTTTTAATAACTCAGTACCTGTAATTGCTTTGCTGGCGTCAGCCATGTGAAAGTACTTACGGAACTGTTTTTCAGACAATCCATAGTAGCGTTTTGCCTTTTGTTTTTCACGAAGTTGCAAAGCAAATTCGGAAAACTTCAAACGTGATTGACCATGCTGTCCTGGCGGATAAGGTCTTCTTTCGAAAGCGCACTTATCTGTATAACAACGATCACCCTTTAAAAAGAGCTTCATGTTTTCGCGACGACATAATTTGCAGACTGAATTAACTACACAACTCATATTAACCTCAATTAAATTCTACGACGTTTAGGTGGACGGCATCCGTTATGGGGAACTGGAGTAATATCTTTTAATGATAAAATTCGAATCCCTGTGCCTGCTAGTGCGCGGATAGCTGGTTCACGACCTGCTCCCGGACCTTTCAATAAAACATCCACGGACTTCATTCCGCTTTCCATAGCCTTTTTCGCTGCATCTTCTGCAGTTACTTGAGCTGCGAATGGTGTTCCCTTGCGGCTACCCTTGAAACCAAGATGACCTGCAGATGACCACGAGACAGTATTTCCAACAGGATCAGTAAATGTAACAATCACATTTCCGAAGCCAGCAGCAATATGACATTGTCCTTGCAATACGTTCTTCTTAACTTTCTTTTTTACGACAGCTGTAGTTTTCTTTTGTTCTTCTTTAGCCATTTTATCCTACTTTAATTAAACAATTTTTTTCTTGTTCGCGACCGTCTTCTTAGGACCCTTACGAGTTCGTGCATTAGAACGTGTGTTCTGTCCGCGAACTGGCAAACCTTTTCTATGTCGCGTTCCGCGGTAGCAATTTACGTCTGTTAAACGCTTGATTGCCATGCTAATTTCACGACGTAAATCTCCTTCAACTTTGAAGCTACCTTCAATCAACGCACGCATTGCTGCGATTTGTTCATCCGTTAAAGCATCAGTTCTTAACGTATCAGAGATACCAACTTCTTTACAAATCGAACGAGCACGAGGTCGTCCGACTCCAAAAATATATGTTAATGCGATTTCAACGCGCTTATTTCGAGGTAAATCGATACCCATCAAACGTGCCATGACTAACCCTGCCTTTGCTTGTGCTTAGCGTTTTCACAAATAACGCGAATAACACCTTTTCTTTTGATGACTTTACACTTATTACAAATTTTCTTTACTGATGGTCGAACTTTCATTTCAATACTCCGCACAAAAGGTTAATTTAATTAACATTCAAAAAACTTGTAGTCTAGCCTTTATTAAGCTAACCCCAGAATTTCTTCAATCTCTTCGAGCACTACTTCCGGATCCTTTGCACTATCAACTTTTTCCAACATGTTCTTGCCGCGGTAAAAGTTGATTGTTGGACCCGTATTCTTTTCAAATTGAGCTAATCTTTCCCCGATAACTTCCTTCTTGTCGTCAGGTCGTTGCTTCAGCTCGCCACCACACTTCTCACAAACGTTTCCGGTTAAAGAAGGCTTGGTTTCGATGTGGTAGATCTCTCCACACTTAGCGCACGTTCTACGGCCCGTTAAGCGATTAACTAACAAATCAGAATCAATGCTAAAATAGACCACTTTATCGATCTTTTTAGCACTTTTTTTAAGCATCTGCTCCAAGCTTTCAGCCTGAGGAACAGTTCGTGGGAACCCATCAAAAATAACCGACTTACCGTCATTATCATCGATGTAACTTTCCACTAGCTTGATCATCACGTCGTCAGGGACCAATTTTCCTTGATCCATAAACCCTTGTGCCATCAAACCAACTTCGGTTTTTTCAGCAATCGAGCTTCTTAGCAAATCACCAGTACTCAATTGCAAAAAACCATGCTTATCAATCAAGTATCGGGACTGAGTTCCTTTTCCAGAACCCGGCGCGCCAATCAGGATTACATTCAAAACTGAACCCTTCTACTACGAATTTTAACGCCCTTTAAAAAAGAGTCATATTTTCGAGATAGCAAGTGAGATTGAATCTGTTGCGAAGTATCTAGCGCAACGCCAACTAAAATCAATAAACTTGTGCCACCAAAATAAAATGGAATATTAAAAAACTGCACTAACAGACCTGGTAAAATGCAAATGACAGAAAGGTAAATGCACCCAAGAACATTGATGCGGTCAAGTACGTGGCGAATAAAGTCAGCGGTGCTTTTACCAGCGCGTACCCCTGGGATGAAGGCGCCGGATTTTTTTAAATTTTCAGAAACTTCGTCGGCATTAAATACAATGTCTGTGTAGAAAAAAGAAAAGAACACGATGAAAAGCACGAACAAAATATTAAATATAACTCCGTTAGGATTTAATGACTCTTGCATTGCATTCACCCATGGGGCTTGAACAAATTGCGCCAGCGTACTTGGAAACATAAGCAATGAACTTGCAAAAATCGGGGGGATAACTCCGGCAAAATTTATTTTAATCGGCAAATGGCTAGAAGCTAAAGAGCCCATATTGTTGTTAGCCAGTTTTTGACTGTACTGAATCGCAACGCGACGTTGGGCCACTTCCATGAATATAACTGCGGCGATAACTCCAACCATGAACGTTAGTAATGCAATAGCAACGACAGGATTAACTTCTCCACTTTTTACAAGCGCAAATAAACTAGTTGCTCCACCAGGTATTGAGGCTGCAATTCCAGTAAATATGATTAACGACGTCCCATTTCCGATGCCCTTTTCAGTAATTTGATCGCCAAGCCACATGATAAAACATGTGCCTGCCACTAGGGTTAGAACTGTTATGAATTTGAACGGGAACATACCTATAGATCCAGAAACCAGTAAGCTTTGGCCTACTTGCGAAGTCTGGCCGGCAAGCCATGTGCTCATGCCATAACCTTGCACAATGGCTAAAACCACAGTCGCGTACTTTGTATACTGAGCTATCTTTTTGCGGCCACTTTCACCCTCTTTTTTCAAAGATTCTAAAAATGGTATTGCTGAAGTTAAAAGTTGAAAAATAATTGAAGCAGAAATGTACGGCATGATGCCTAAAGCAAAAATTGAAAATTGCGACAAGGCTCCACCAGAGAAGGTATTAAATAAACCAAATATTCCACGGTTTTGAGAATTGAAAAATTCGGAAACAGCTAAGCCATTCACGCCCGGAGTCGGTATATGAACACCTATTCGGTATACGGCAAGACAGACTAATGTAAATATAATCTTTGATCGTAAACTGCTTGAACCTTTGGTTTCAGCTTTTTGCTCAGCCACTACTTGATTACCTCTACAGAACCACCAGCTTTTTCAATTGCAGCTTTTGCTTTTTCGCTGATGAAGTGAGTTTTAACTTTAAGTGCCTTGGTAACTTCGCCCTTAGCTAAAATTTTGATTTTGCTGTTTTTTGTAATTAAACGAACCTTGTATAATGATTCTGGATCAACATTCTTATCGAATTTATTTAGATCAGATAAGTTGATAATTTGATACTGAGTCGCGAACGCGGCATTTGTAAAACCAAATTTTGGTAAACGACGAGAAAGCGGAGTCTGTCCACCCTCGAAACCACGACGAACTGTTCCGCCTGTACGAGCTAGCTGGCCTTTATGACCCTTGGTAGAAGTTCCACCCATGCCAGAACCGATTCCGCGACCAATGCGCTTTTGGTAGTGAGTTGATCCTGCTTTTGGTTTTAAAGATGCTAATAAGCTCATAATGACTCCAGATTATTTCTTAATTGTTATTTCTAACAGATGTTGCACTTTGCTTAACTGGCCGCGGTTAGCAGCATTGTCAGCCATTTCAACAGTGTTATTTATTTTTCGTAAGCCCAATGCATGCACAGTTCTTATCTGGCTTGCACTGCAGCTAATTGTTGATCTTTTTAATTTCACAATAAAAGCCTTAGCCATAATTAACCTCTAGATTTCTTTAATTGGCTTAGTCCGTCTAGCGTAGCACGAACAGCGTTGTGTGGATTTCTAGTCCCAACACATTTAGTTAAAATATCACGAACTCCGACTGACTCAAGCACGGCACGAACAGCACCACCAGCGATAACGCCGGTACCAGCTTTCGCGGGCTTCATGATAACTTTGGCACAGCCAAATTTACCAATAACTTCATGAGGGATTGTTCCTTCACTTAAGTTTACGTCGCGGCAAGCTTTCTTTGCTGAGCGTGTTGCCTTACCGATCGCTTCAGGAACTTCGCCAGCTTTCCCGCTACCGAAACCAACCTGACCTAACTTATCGCCAACAACAACTAAAGCAGCAAAAGAGAACCGACGGCCACCTTTTACAACTTTTGTTACGCGATTGATTGCAACAACTTTTTCTTCTAATTCAGCACTCATTTTTTCCATTTAATCTCCATTAAAAACTAAGGCCACCCTCGCGCGCGCCATCTGCTAATGATTGAACTCGACCGTGATAAATAAAACCATTTCTATCGAAAACTACAGCTTTGATGCCTTGCTTTACTGAAGCTTCAGCAATCGTTTTTCCAACCAATTTTGCCATGCTTTTACCATCTAACTTCTGATCCAGCTTAACTGACGTTACAGTTATAATAGTCTTATGCTGTTCATCGTTTACGATCTGAGCGTAGATATGCTTCGCACTTCTGAAGACACACAAACGTGGTCGTTCGCCAGTACCAATCACTGTTTTTCTAATCTTGATTTTCTTCTTCAACCTGTTAGCAGACTTTGTGGAAGTATGCTTACCAACACGTAACTTCATAAAACACCTCTAAAATTATTTACCAGCCGACTTACCGGCTTTACGTCTAATATGCTCACCTGCGTAACGAACACCTTTACCCAAATACGGCTCTGGTGGTCTAAAACTTCTAATTTTTGCAGAAACCTGACCAACTAATGCTTTGTCAGCACCGGTAACGGTAATAGTTGTCTGTTTATCAACTTTAATTTCAATTCCTTCTGGAATTTCAAAATGAATCGGATGAGAAAACCCTAAAGATAACTCTAGTTTTTTTCCCGCAGCGTTCGCGCGGTAACCGACTCCGTGTAATTCCAAAGCTTTTGAGAAGCCCTGTGATACACCATTTACAGCATTTTGAATAAGAACCTTATACAAACCATGTAATGATTTCGATTCGCGTGTGTCGTCAACACGAGTTAAAACAACTTTCTTTGCTTCAACTTTAGCTGAGACTCTGGAATCAAGTTCGTATTTCAGGGTTGTCTTAGCACCTTTTACAGTTACTAAGTTTCCAACTACGCTGACTTGAGTTTTATCGTCAAAATTAACAGGGTACTTACCGATACGTGACATTTTTACCTACCAAACTAGACAAATAACTTCGCCGCCAAGATTGCTCTTAACTGCTTCGTTGCCTGTCATAATCCCTTTGTTTGTGCTGATGATACATTGTCCTGTTCCAGATCGAACAACTGGAACTTCAGTCGCCTTAATATAGACACGTTTGCCCGGAGTGCTTACTTTAGAAAGATTTGTAAATGCGGGTTCACCTTGCTCATCGTACTTTAAATAAACTCGCATAATTCCCTGTTTACTGTCCCGAGCCATTTTATAGCTACGAACAAAACCTTCTTGAATAAGAATTTTTGCAATATTTTCACGTACCTTAGATGCTGGCATATCAACTTTTTCAAGTTTAGCCATCGATCCGTTTCTGATATTTGTTAACATTTGTCCAATAGTATCCATATTTACCTCTTACCAGCTAGCCTTAGTTACGCCTGGAAGTTTTCCATCCAAAGCTAGTTTACGAAAAGCCATTCTTGAAAGGCCAAATTTTTGATAGTTACCACGAGGGCGGCCGCTCAATTTGCAACGATTAATGACTCGGTTAGGAGACGTATTTCGTGGCAATTTT
>JANPNP010000381.1:0-1891 GCA_031427535.1 Bdellovibrionales bacterium
GTGTCCCATGGTGATGGTGTCACTTGTGAAATGTAAACGCCGTCACCTTCGGCCCCTAATTCACGAATTAACGCTGAAGTTCCAACAAAGGATACATTTAAAAACTTTGACTTAATTCCTGCAGCTTTGGCTTGTTTAACAAATGCAGAAACTGCTTTGTAGGTACCAACCATAACGATAGCTTCAGGGGCTGCATCTTTTAATGCTTTAACGCCTTCGGTAACTTCTGTTGTGTTACGCTTGTAAATGCCACGGCCAGAAATGATAAGGCTACGACGTTCTAACGCGCGTTTTACGCCGTCTTCAACAGCCGCGCCGTAAGCGTCATCTTGCACAAACACACCAACTTTTTTTAGTTTTAAATCATCAACTACGCCGGCCATTAAGGCTTCAGCTTCGTCAAAGTAACTTGCGCGAATGTTGTAAATGTTTTTATTAACAGGATCACGGAATATTTCCGCACCTGTGAAAAGTCCAATCAGTGGAATATTTGCTTTATCAACCAGTGGAATAGTCACTTTCCCAGTCGGAGTTCCAACATAACCGAACAGAAAAAAAGCTTTGTCGTTATCAATTAACTTGTTGGTATTTTCCACAGTTTTTTCTGGTTCGTAACCATCATCACGAGAAATTAAATTAATTGTCTTTCCATTGATACCACCAGACGCATTTGTTTTTTTAAAAAATGCCATGGCTCCGGCTTTCATGCCAGTTCCCAGTGCGGCTGCGGGGCCAGATAATGGAGCAACCTGTCCAACCGTAATCATCTTATCTGTTACGCCAGTTTCTGCCATTGCTGAAAAATTTGAAAAACTTAGGCCCAGAACAACTGCGCTAAAAAAATTTAACTTCATTAAAAATCCTCCGTGGTTTGTTACATCGGTTATGCTAGTGGAGTTCAATTTGTTCCACAACTGTTTGTTGACTAGGCCATCGTCTAGGTAATTGCTAAAGAGCTGTCAAAGTTGTCACGCTACGAAATTAAACTTTGGTTTGTCTACAGGTTTAATATTCTAAATCCGATCAGTCGGGTAATGCCACTGGAGGTTGAGTGAAAAGCCTTTCGATACGAAAAAAAATCTATGTCCTAGGTTTACTGCTGGTGCTGGGTGGCTCTGCATTAATCGGTGGATACTTATATTCGACCACGCAGTCCTTACAAATCCAGATGGAATCAAAAAAAGCAGCGCAATTAAGTCGGGGGTTTCAAACACTTTCATTAAATTACGAGCAGGCGGGTGTCGCCATGCTAAAGTTTATCGCCGATCCAAATCAGTCTATTTGGGATGAAAAATCGGATGCAAATAAAGCGTCTGAAATTTTAACCTTGCAGTTAAAAATGCTAACTACCGAGCCCACAACGTTAGCCATCATTGCCAACATAGAAAAAATTCACAAAGATGTTTTACTACCAGTCGATGAGAAAATTCAGCAGCTTATTTTAACAAGTGCCCGCGATACTGTATTTGAATACTATCGCCAGGAATACACCCCAATTTATGA
Source organism: Bdellovibrionales bacterium (assembly GCA_031427535.1). Taxonomy (GTDB): domain Bacteria; phylum Bdellovibrionota; class Bdellovibrionia; order Bdellovibrionales; family Bdellovibrionaceae; genus Pseudobdellovibrio. The sequence continues at coordinate 1,504 of JANPNP010000381.1, forward strand.
AAAGTTGCGTGAAGATCTTAAAAAAGGGCGCGATCAAGGCGACGCTTTGTCAGCTAAAAATTTCGATTATCAAGAGCGAATATTTAAACGTGATGCCCTGGTAGTAACCGCAGCATTAACAATTGGAGTCGTTTTATTATTGGTTGCACTACTTCAAGGTGTGCGTAGTTTAACGCAAACACTTTCTGGGGTAACGACAAATTTAACCCAAACTAGTTTTCAAACTGCTGTTATTAGTCAGGGTTTACTTGAGTCCAGTCATCGCTTATCAACAAGCGTTACTGAGGGCGCAGCTTCGTTTCAGGAAACAGTAGCGTCATTAGAAGAATTATCCAGTATGGTAAAGATGAATGCTGATAATGCCAGGCAAGCGGCCGTACTTTCGCAA
>JANPNP010000382.1:0-3845 GCA_031427535.1 Bdellovibrionales bacterium
CTCATTGGTGCATTTTTCAGGGGACAAAAGTCGTTTACAAATTGACTTGGCTTTCGGAAATATAAAAACTTTTGGTTTAGAAAAACCGTTGCTTATCACGGATTGCGGGCAAAAATACTTAATCGAGTCTACTCAGGCGCAGTTTGAGCTTTCCAAAAGTGATCTATGCGGAAGTTTTCAGTTAATGGTAAAAATCGGTGCAGTTCAAGTTACAAAATACAAAGTGAAAAAAACCTTTAGAAACACGGATACACGGAAGGTTTCGCTTACCGATTCGTTTGCTGCAAATTCTGCAGGCCGCAGGCTGGTCATTCCACTAGTAGCACCTAAACCGGCTATTCCACCTGTAGTTCAAGCGTCGCCAGTTGTAGTAGCACCAACTCCAGTTGTGGTTGCGCCGCCGCCGATCATTCCGACACGGCTTGCGGCACCACAGTTTATAAAACCATTACAGAATGTGACTTTAGAAAAAGATACAAATGTCAGCTTATCCTGGAAGTCAGTTCGTAATGCAAAATTATACCGACTAGAAATTGCAGATAATAAAAAATTTAGCGCTGCCAAAGTGATACAGGTTAAGACAAATTCTTATAATTTTTCACCACCAACATCCGGCGACTACTACTTTCGTACGCAGGCTTTTGCAAACGGATATAGTCCTAGCTTTTACAGCAAGCCGGCTTTAGTAAAAACTGAATTTCCACCAATTGAAGTTGTAAAATCAAAATTCGTAAATTCACACCAGGCCCGTTCGCCGGCAGATGCTGGTCAGGCAAAAAGATTTCCATTAAGTTGGAACTCAATTCCAACTGCAGAAAAATATGTCATAGAAGTCGATAAAAATAGTCAGTTTTCAAACCCGACAAAGACTGAAGTTGTAGCGCCCTCAGGCTATGCCGAAGTTCCCCGAACTGGAAATTATTTCTTTCGCGTTTCAGCACTCGATACAACAGGACGCAAAATCAGTTCAATGCCATCACTAGGTGAAATCATATACAAAAAAATCAATCAGATTAGCGGACCATTGATTGATAATGCATATAAATCCCTTTCATTTTATTTTCAAAAAGAATACGGCCAATTTATTTGGTTACGTTGGCAATCAACCACGGAAAGCCCTAGATACCGAGTTGAAGTTGCGCAGGTTCGTGATTTTAAGAAAGTTGATTTCACTTTTGCTTCAGCGGAAGCGAAAGTATTAATTAAATCTAAGTTGCCTAAGGGCGATTATTTCTGGCGCGTGCGGTCTGAATCACCCGATAAGGTTTCAGCGTGGTCAGAAATTTCAGAACTTAAAGTTCGTACCAAATAATTTAGGTTCGCTTTAGCTGATTTACTTTTTTTGCCAAGGAATGCAAAAAGTCATTGTCACGGAATTGCACAGAAACATTCTCTTTCTGCCCTGACAGGTGTAAATCAAGCTCTCGTTCTAGGCGAAATAGCGGCCCCGCAAATTTGTTCGATACAAATAAAATAAAACAAAAACCTAAAAATAAATTCATAATCATTGGTAGTAGAATTGAAAAATAAAGTAGCATCTTCCACGGGCCCAACACGCGGTGATCAACAACGATAGATAGGTCTACTTGTGTTTTCATTTGCAGCCATCTCATCGATGCAAAGATCAACAAGCTTTGTACTGCGCTAACAAAAACGATGCTTAGTAATACAAATTTTATAAGCGGTTTTTTGTAGCTCGGGGTAGACATAGTATTTGCGACGAAGCAGGTTCATATCATAAATTGAAGTCGCATACTTTAGACGAGTCAATTTTAATCCGACTTTGGTTTTTCACCAGACTTTAGTCACGTCCGCTTTGCCGCTTACGGTAGGCCAGTGTTAATCTAAAGCCCATTTTATGTTACTTATTTTTGTCGCCTTCATTTTGGTTTTATGTGTTTCGTTTTTCTGTTCGCTATGCGAGGCCGTCTTACTTTCATTGTCTCCGGCGTTTGTTGCAGTTGTCGCAGATAGCAAAGCTAAGTATGGGCAGCTGTTACGCCACCATCTCGATAATCCGAATCGTTCAATTTCGGCAATTCTTACGCTAAACACGGTATCTCATACAATGGGTGCCGCATGGATTGCATCACTGGTCCACCGTGAATTTGGCGACACGTGGGTTACACTTTTTTCAGTTTTTTTAACCTTTATGGTTTTGATTTTTTCAGAAATAATTCCTAAAACCGTCGGTAAAAACCATTCAAAGGCCTTAGCCCCTATTGCAACATACGGAATTCAATGCATGGTGATTACGCTGTATCCTTTAGTAAAGTTATCAGAATTTGTTTCAAAAAGCCTATCCACGCCTTCAGAAGTGCCCGACGTAACCCGCGATGAGATGATTAAGACCGCAGAGCTTGGCGTCGAAGAAGGAACGATTAAGGCAAAAGAATCAACAATCATTCGCAATTTATTAAAGTTAGATAGAATTTATGTCTCTGACATAATGACTCCCCGATCTGTTTTCACGGCGCTAGACGGAGCAATCAACGTCGACGAAGTGGCACGAAAGTACCGGCCTATACGCTTTTCAAGACTGCCTGTTTACGAAGGAACTTTGGATCACATCATAGGAATGACCCATCGATACAAAATTTTAGAAGCTTTGTCCCAAGATCAACACACCAAACTGGTGCGTGAACTTATTTTGCCAATCAATTCAGTAAATGAACGCATGACAGTTTCACAGGCTTTAGATTTTTTTATTAAAGAAAAAGATCACATGGCATTAGTTGTCGATGACTACGGTGGAGTCACCGGTTTAGTGACTTTAGAAGACACCGTCGAAACCCTACTCGGAGTAGAAATAGTCGACGAATTCGACAACATAGAAGACATGCGCAAATACGCAATGGAACAATGGCAGCAAAGAAAAAACGTAACAAGGCGGTAACTTGACCCATCGCCCTACTTCTACTTATAGCCCTACTTCTACCCATCGCCCGAGATCTACTTGCTGCAAAGAATTCAAGAAATGGTCAGCAATTCATTAAATAAGATTTCAAGCTGAAGTAATTGTGCCAAATTCTTTTAACAGTAAAACCTCCAGGCAAACCCACGAATTGCATTGGCCAAAAATTTGATCGCTAAAACCAGAAAATTAAATTTATACGAGATTGTTCGCATACTGCATGAACCAAACGAAATAGCCGCCACCTCATAGGATCCGTCCTTCGTTCCATGCACCGGATCAACAGCTGCTCGGGGTTCTGATGGCATAGCCCCGCTCTTCGGCGGAGCTTTACTTCATAAAAAAACTCAGCGACTGCTTTCTAAAAAAGAATTGATCCACTTCGTACTAAGAAGCACGTGGGCTATGGGTCCAGATAGCTTCTTAGCTAAAAGAAATCATCATGCTATTAGACATATTATTCTAAAGTTTAGTAAGAAGTTTGGGGCTCGGATATATCAACAGTAAATTAGCTCGAATCATCTTCACTTACTTTTACGGATCACCCATCGAACCTTATGCAAAGCGTTTATTAAAGCTCTGTTGGGTCAGGTCGCAATCCGCGTGATGCAGAAAAAAGACATCTCTGGGATATGCATTCGGGCATGCAAAATCGCTATCATATTCACGAGCAAGCTTAAGAACAAGATTAGATGCGGGCGATGGGTCCCAAGCTACAAATAAAGTACGAAAAAGCAATAGAACCGAAATGGAAAATGAACAAGATCAACTACCAAAGCAAAGCTTCTGGGAGTATCGACCATTCCCTCGTATTGTAGAATGGGGTTGGGACTTTAAAGGGTTCGTCTAAAGAATTTGTGGGTGATTTCACTAAATTAAAACGTCGGATTCAGCAGTCAAATTCAAAAGTCGGATTCAGAAAGTATGCATG
>JANPNP010000383.1:0-10047 GCA_031427535.1 Bdellovibrionales bacterium
CGATGCGGTCGGCATCAGTTCCATCCATTTGTTTTTCATTGATAATGCGATGACCATCCAGCGATTGACGGTTGTAATCAACGATCCAAGTTAGGTTTCCAATTTCGCGGTCAGCAAAATCAGGAACAGCTTCGTACATTGAACCTTCGCGGAATTCAGAGTCGCCTGTTAGAGCCCAGAAGTGAGCATCTGGCACTTCGTAATTATGTTCTTTAGCAAAGCGGTAAGCTAATGCTAAGTAACCTGCTTGAACGGGTGGAATGCCCACCGTGCCTGACGGAAAAAAGTTATGATGATCAGAATCGTAAGCTGAGTGGTAAGATTGAAAAACGGGTTCGCCATTTTTTGAATACTTGCGCAGTCCCATCATAGCGATATTTTTTAGTTCTTCAGATAATTTTGTTAAATCAGGATTTAAAAATAAATCTAATAAATAATTGTAAGCATGATCTGTCGGTGAAGCATGCGGTTTGTTGGCGATGTGATCAAAGCCCGTTTTTACCAATAAATGTAAAGCGCCCATGATGTGTAAAGCACTTGCGCTTCCAGAGGCATGGCCGCCAATTTTTGGATCGCCTTTTTCTTTATCTGTGCGATTATTAGCTTGATAAATCATCTGTGTGGCAAAGTAATGAGCGCGTCGTGCGATAGCTTCGACCGTTTCGCGAGGTACGTTTTTCATAGCTGACATGGGGTCTCCTAGAGCAAAGACTTTAGTAGGTCAGACTTTAACTTTCAATGATAAAATCCCAACGGATTTTGACAGTGCCGTCGGCTTCAATAATGCCCTTTGGCGGATTTGGAAACGGTGCAGCTGCGCGAAAAGCTTCAATAGCTGCGTCATCTAAATCGCGAAAGCCCGATTCACTGATAACCTGAACCTTAACCAGTGCCCCTTTATTATCCAGAGTGATAACCAAGCGGGTCACTTTGTCAGTCTCAGAGGCAATATTGCGGTCACGGCGGATAATTCGCGTGATCTTTTCACGCACTTTCGGTTGCCACCACTGATTTAACTGCAAGCGCATGCGGTGGTAATATCCATAGTACTTATATTCTTTAGTGTTTAATTTAGTAATTAAGCTTTCGTCGATTTCGACTAAATGGTCATTTGTCGTTGGAGAACTTCCTACGCCAGTTGCCATTTCACCTTGCGAGAATTTTTTCAGTTCTTGCGCCATGTCTTTTTTAATTAGGGCAGCATAGGGATCAAAGTTATCATCGAAAAGTTGCGGCGACGACTTCTTTGCATTCACTTCTTTTTGTTGTGTTTTTGCAACCTGATTTTTACCACCAGCTTTTGCCGTGTTGTTAAAATCTTCTGCACGTTTTGCTTTTGTTTGCTTATCGACACTGTTATTTTTTTCACCTAAAAATTTTGCTTGTTCGTTAATTTTTTCGTTGGAATCAGACTGCACGATCATTTGTGGCTCGGGTGGTAGATTTACGTTTTGTAGCTTCGCAATTTCTTCGGGACTAAGTAAAGAAATCTCGACAGCTGAATCCGGAATTTTCACGGTTAAATCTAAAAAGGTTGCAAGATATAATGATAGAACTAGAACGGTGTGAAATACCGCAGATGCGAAAAAATAACTGCCGAACCGTGTGCTGTTCTTCATGGATAGTGATTCCTTTAGCTAGACTATCGGAGGTTAGACAGTTCAGATTAAGGTTATGGTGAGTGCTTTTGGCAAAGTTTTTTGACAATTAGACAGAGGTCTAGCAGGTATCGTGACCTGTGACATTTGACTCGGCACGGTCAGCCAGCGAGAATGTACAGTAATGAGATTTAAATCATGGTGTTTGTCAGATAAGGGCTTAAAGCGCGAGGGAAATCAAGATTCATACTTGGTTGATGAACGTTTAGGTTTGTTCATAGTTGCTGATGGTGTCGGTGGACATCAAGGCGGCGAAGTGGCGTCAGCCTTAGCTGTTGAAACTGTGCGCGAAGTTGTAGGCCATCCAAAAGCGCATAAGTTCAGTGCGAAAGAAGTTCTTTACCAAGCGTTCGAAGAAGCAAGCCATCGCATTTTTGACCGCGCCACGGCCGAGTTAAAATTAAATGGCATGGGAACCACTATGGTTATGGGACTGATTCGCGATAATAAACTGTTCGTTGCGAATGTGGGCGACAGCCGCTGCTACTTGTACCGAAAACCACACATTTGGCAGGTGACCGAAGATCATTCGTTGATTAACGAACAAATCAGATTGGGTTTGCTGACTGAAGAGCAAGCCAAGAAAACTATCGGTAAGAATGTGATCACTCGAAGTGTTGGATTTGAGCGCGATGTTTTTCCGGATGTGCTTGAGCGCGAAATTTCCTCTGGAGATATTTTTCTGTTATGTTCTGATGGTCTTTCTGGAATGGTAACAGATAATTTAATGTGTCAAATATTTAACCAATGTGCGATCGATGAAGTAACCCCTAAGATGATAGAGCAAGCATTAGAGCACGGTGGCGACGATAACGTAACGGTTCTTGTTCTTCAGTTTCAAGATGTGTAGGGTATGAAAATTAATGAGTGATAGCCGTAAAACAATAACAATCTATTTGGTAGCCAATGACGAAAGCCAGACTAAAAAACTGACTTTACCCATGAGCTATTTTAAAATTTCAGCATTTATCATTGCTGTTTTTGTGCTGTCATTATTTGCAGGGCTTATTGATTATTTTGGTTTGCTGGCTCAGTCGTTGGAAAATAAAAAATTAAAAATTGAAAATCTTAATTTGCAAAAACAATTTCAGGTTGTTGAAGGAAAATTAGATACGTTGCAGTCCGGTCTTGACCGCGTCGGCATGATGACAAGTAAGTTGAAGCTAATTACAGATACGCAAATGAAAGACCGCGCAGAAAAACTTAATTTTCCGGCGCAAGCGCAAGCACCTGGATCTGATCCAAGCCAAGTGCGCATGACCAATGAACAACTTTTGCAGCAAGAACCTTTAGTACAAAGTGATAATCCGGTAAATACCTTCAAAGGCGAAATTGCCGCAGAAAAATCGTCATCGAACTATGCTACACTTGTTATTCGCATCGATGAAGCGGTAAAAGATTCGGCTTTAAAAGAACAATCGGTTATTGAACTGTGGGAAATGTTATCGGACCGACAAAGTTTATTGTCGGCAACGCCGTATATTAAGCCAGCTAGGGGACCGATTGGTTCACGCTTTGGTTACCGTGTTGATCCTATCAACGGCAAACAAAAAATGCATGCCGGTGTGGATATTGTTGCATCACCTGGAACGCCGGTGCGTGCACCTGCCGACGGCGTGATTAGTTTTGCTGGTTGGGACGAACAATTTGGTAAGTTAGTTTCGATTGATCATGGTTACGGCGTGCTTACACGCTACGCGCACAATTCACAAATCTATGTGCAGGTCGGACAAAAAGTTACCAAGTTTGATGTTATCTCGGCGACTGGAAATACAGGTCGTTCGACCGGTCCACACCTGCACTATGAGGTGCGCGTGAACGGAATTCCGGTTAACCCCATGAATTACATCTTGGATGAAGAATAAAAGATCTCAGAATGAGCCTAGTTAGTGGCTAAATGCTATCCAGGTTAGCGCAAAATATGTTCCCCACAAACTCAGTTCAAGTAAAATATCAGTCGTCTGCTGCTGTCCTCTAGTTTAAAGCTGAATCTGTGGCACTTCATCTGCAAGTGCACATATATATGAATGCTACTTATCTGAAAGCCTTTGCTATGAATCCTAAATCTGTGGTGAACAAATCCCTACAGGGAAGAAAAACTTATTTATGAAACTATTTTTTTTGCTACTTCTTTTTTCTTTAAATTCCGTTTCTGTGAAAGCCGGGACCAGTTGTAGATCTATTTTTGCAGAACCGTGGTTTGAATCCACGGGCATCCGCGAAAAAAAATTGTTTTCCACTTCAGCCATCACCGAAGAGCCTATTGAAATGACAGTAACCATTGTAGATTGGGAAAATGTTCACTTAAATCCAGCACGGGAAAACGCTAACTCTAGCGCCACATTTAAACTAGCGGATACAACCTTACTGGGATCAGTTCAGGCCCGCGGCCAATCTCGATTTAATTTATTTTATACTCGAGCTCTTACTTTTTTAATAGCAGGTGAAAATGTGAAGCTTGTGAACCGCAATGGCGGATTCAAAAGCCAACCTAAGCTTTCAAGTCTGGATCAGGACGCCCGCGTTTTAGTTGAATATCTTATCTATAAAATTCATGAAATTATTTTTAAAGAAGATTCCGTTAAGACACGGCTAAATCTTATCACCTACGTGGGTTCAAATAATAAAGTTATTGATAAGGGATACGGATTTTTTCTAGAAGGAAAAAGTCAGCTCAGTAAACGACTTAATTATAGCGAAGCCACCACTTGGGATTTTCCCCATGATTCCGCTCAGGCCATTTCAGGCAATATTTTTCGCGCACTTATCTTAGATGGTGATCAAGGAAATATGTTAAATAATTTTATTTACCTGGCAGATAAAACTGATGCAAAAATTCTAAAGCGAGTCGCTTATGATTTCGACTATTCTGCTTTAGCGCCGCCAGAGGCTATTAAATTAGAAGATATTTCGCGACTGATCGCAACCTATCGGGAATGGCTAGAGAAAAGCTACAAAATTGGCTCAACGGGTGATCACCAATACCCGCCCCAGCCTAGCGGAACTAAAGCAGAGCAAGCTAAGGCGCTACAGCACTATCGAAGTGAAATTATTTTAAGCGCAAAAAAAATCGCAGCTGAAATGAATCCAATCCTGACGCAAATTCCATGGAAGCTACTGCCAGGAACGTATCAGACGGTAATGAAAAGCTGGTTTAAGGCCGCACTGACAGAGACTGAAAACTTTATCAAGGCGCACGAAAGCCAAGCTAAAACCCCTAGCTAGTGCTTTGATCTACAGTCATGAATGAGTTTTCTTAGTGCAAATAAAAATATTTTCCCCTTTCCAGCTTTCCCCAAAGGTAACATCATAAGAGCTGACAAAGTGAAATCTCGAACTGAGACAGCTGTTTATTTTCTGCGAACAGGTTCGTTTTTCTGTCACTGCTTAAAGTAAATCTTGATGTGACACGCTTAAAATCATTCAGATCCTAAGATTGCCGGCCCAGAAGTTGAAGCTATTTGGGTAGATGAAGCTACTAACTGAAATTTCTATTCTATTACTATTTGCCTGCCAGCCAGCGTGGTCACAAATGCAGCTTAATAAAACCCAAAATTTAATTATGCCTGCTGATGTCAGCACTCCTTTTATGAGTGCTGAAACGTCTCAAAAAATTCAGCCCCGAGCGGTAGCTAACGGAGCTTCGGCTTCAGCTATTGTTTCAGAAATAGCCGATAATTCTTTTTCGTTGTGGTGGGACACCAGTCCAATACGAGATACTCAGGTTGGGCGCGCTGCCGAAAAAGTTGAAAAAAGTATGAAAACAGAAGTGTCCTACAAAGCAAACCGCGTGGAACATAAGATTTCATTCAAGGTATTAGCAATGCAAGCCTTGGCAAAACTAGAATACAAAGGTTGGGTCAATGCCGCTATCAACTACGATGCGCGCGCAGCTAAAACCGAAGCTGAAGTTTCAGAAAAAATTGGCGCAAAACAAGATGTCGTTATTTCCCATGCATTTATGCCAGGTGGAAATAAATCTCAGGTTGCTTGGCGTTGGAACTGGTAATCACCAATATCTGTACGAAACTGCCGGCCATCAAATTTAATTTTTGAATTTAGTTCTAAGGCTTTTCCCTTTGCCGCTTTTGCCGTTGGTGCGGTAGCCACAACATTTAACACACGCCCACCGTTAGTAAGAACTTTTTCGTTGGTAAGCTTTGTTCCGGCATGCAACACATAGGCGTGATCATCGGTTGAAGTTGGCAGAAATATTGGAATATCTTTTAAAGTTTTATCAGGGTAGCCCTTTGCCGCGTTTACAATGCAGATGGCGTGTAAATTATTAAGCGTAATTTTTTGCAGCACGCCTTGCGCTAAGTTATGAAGAATTTGGCCCAGGTCACTTTGTATTAAAGGTAATAAGACTTGAGTTTCGGGATCGCCAAACCGCACATTGTATTCTAGTGCATAGGGTTCATTGTCTACAATCATCAACCCCACAAAAAGAACTCCACGATAAAATAATTGATCTGTTTTCATCTGCTTTATTGTCGGTTCTATAATTTGTTTTAGAATTTTTGTATACAATGCAGGTGGAATTTCCATGGGCGCAACTGCACCCATACCGCCGGTGTTGGGGCCTAAGTTTTTATTTAGTAGCCGTTTATGATCTTGCGCTAAAGGCAGCGCTTGAAATTCACTGCCGTTAGTTAAAACAATAAAGCTAAGTTCTGTGCCAATTAAGTTTTTTTCAAGCAAAGCAGTTTCACCGGCTTCGCCTAATATTTTTTCAACAAAAAGTTTTTTTGCAGCACTTTCTAAGTCAGCTAAAGTTTTGCAAATGTAAACCCCTTTGCCTGCAGCTAGGCCATCTGCTTTTAAAACGTAAGGTGCCTGATATTTTTTCGCTGCAGTCAGCGTGCTTTCCACAGAGTTAACCACAGCCGCATCAGCTGTTAGGACCCCAGCTTTCTTCATAAATTCTTTGGCAAAAATTTTGGAACCTTCTAACTGTGCTGCTTGTTTAGAAGGACCAACCACAAGAATGTTTTCTGTGCGCAGTGAATCAGCAAGGCCATCCACTAACGGATCTTCGGGGCCAATAAATACAAAACCCATTTTTTGTATTTGGCAAAATTGCACAACGCTTGCGTGATTTTTTAAATCAAGAACAACGTTGTCACCCAACAGCGCCGTGCCTGCATTTCCGGGACTGGTAAATATTTTTGTTACGTGCGATGACTTAGACAGGCTTTTTACGACCGCGTGTTCTCGACCACCAGAGCCAATAATCAATGCGCGCATAAAATCTCCTTGCTGATAATGTTGAATCTATTTACCGTAACTGGGACTAAGATGTAAGTGAAAAAATCTGCGAAAACGTAAAGGATAGTTATGGAAAAAATAGTTTTTATTTCGGGTAAAAGAACGGCGTTTGGTGCCTTTGGTGGTTCATTAAAAGATGTTTCAGCGACTGAGCTAACGGTTATCGCCGGAAAAGACACACTAGCCAGTGGAAATGTAAAACCCGAAGACATCGATCATGTTGTCATCGGAAACGTTGTGCAAAGTGCTGCCGACGCCGCCTACCTAGCGCGACATGTTGGTTTAAAAATGGGCATACCAGTTCATGTTCCGGCATATAATGTAAACCGCTTGTGTGGATCAGGTTTTCAGTCGTGGGTAAATGCAGCCCAAATGATTTTAACTGGTGAAGCTAATTGCGTCCTTGCGGGCGGCGTTGAACAAATGTCACAAGTTCCGTATGTGGCAAGAAAAGTTCGCTTCGATGGGCTTCGGATGGGAAATTTTGAACTTGAAGACACGATGACTGCGGCACTTACAGATGCGCATGCTGGTACGCCAATGGCAATCACTGCAGAAAACTTAGGAGAAAAATACGGCATCACGCGGGCTGCTTGCGACGAATATTCGATTAAGTCACAGAAGCGTTACAAAGCTGCTTTAGATAAAAACCTTTTTGCGGCAGAAATTACCCCTGTATCAGTCACTACAAAAAAGGGAACGGTTGTTATTGATAAAGACGAGCACCCAAAACCAGATGCGACACTTGAGAAATTAGGCACGATGAAAGCGTTGTTTAAAAAAGACGGCTTAGTTACTGCGGCGACTGCTTCTGGAATTGTGGATGGTGCTGCCTGTTCAGTTATCTGCAGTGAATCTTACGCAAAACAAAAAGGTTACAAGCCTTTGGCGCGACTTGTGGCCTGGGCAAGTGTGGGTTGTGATCCGACGATTATGGGTATCGGTCCCGCAGCGGCTTCACGAAAAGCGCTTGAAAAAGCAGGGCTTACCTTAGAGCAAATGGATCTGGTCGAAGTAAACGAAGCTTTTGCCGCACAGTACTTGTCTGTTGAAAAAGAATTAAAACTGAATCCGGAAAAAACGAACGTAAATGGCGGTGCCATTGCTGTTGGACATCCGTTAGGAGCCTCAGGCGCGCGGATTATGAATCATCTTGTGTACGAGCTTCACCGTCGCAGTGGAAAATATGCATTGGGTTCAGCATGCATTGGCGGCGGACAAGGTATTGCAATCATTATCGAGCGCATGTAATTTTATTTATTGGTGAAGTTCGCGACGACTTATTTAGTAGCGAACTTCATCTAACATTTTTTTGAACTCAGGGTATTTTTCAGGCGCTACGTAGAAACGATCGATCACGCGGGCGCCTTCATACTTTTCAAATATTTGCGTTGCAGAATTAATCGGTGACGGTACGTCCCAGCGGTCATATTGATCCACCACAAAAATATTCATTCTTTCTTCAGGATTAGTGGAATGATATTTTGATAAGCGGGTGTTCGAGCTTGCATGAATAATTTCGCTGTCTTTTTCTAGAAACATTTTTTTAATGCGCTCGATCCGCGAGGTCTCTTGATTGTGTAGTTCAAGTGCCACGCGAAATGGTTTACGCTGGGCAATTCGCTGCGCCCATTGATTTTTTGCTGTTTCTAAATGCTGATAAAGTTTGTAGTCGGTGTAGGCAATGTATTCATTGTGATCTGCCGGAATAAAAAATTTGCAATCTGCTGATGATAAATAACGATTCAGCATCTCTTCGTAAATAATGCTTTTGTGGTGAAAATAAACCATCAAGTGCATGTGATGACGTGAAATTAAAAAATCGTCAAAAGCGTAAAGTGCTCGGCGGTTAAGTGCTAAATAGGCCGTATTTTTTACGATGTGTAAGGTCAGGTTTTGCATCAACCAGTCTTTATCAATTTTCCCATAGTTAATACCGCAGAAAAATGAGTCGCGTTCTAGGTAGTCCATGCGGTCAGCATCAAGCTCAGAACTAACAATTTGACTTAGTAATGGCCTAAAATTTATTCCACCTTCAGTGAAAATACTTTCGTCACAGGAAAGATTTTTATCAATTAGAAAGGCAACGTGCTCTGGCAGGATATCTGCGAAGTTGGCCCTGATAATATCGGCAACTGTGGATTCGGTAACAAATTTAATGGTGAAATCTTCGTGATTGGCCTGGCGGTCTTGAGCTAATTTTTGATCGTTGTAAATTTTGACATTTAATTTTTCAAGTGGCGGCATAACCTGTTCGGTGGTGTGGCTTAGGGGGCCGTGACCGATGTCGTGCAAAAGCGACGCTAATTTAACTAACTGACGCAGTCGATTTTTCGTTGAAACTTTACCGAACGGATACGCGCGAAAGATAGAATCAAATACCTGACCCGCAACAAAGCTAACGCCGATGGAATGCAGAAATCTGTTGTGGGTAGCGCCGGGAAAACTAAATTCAGCAAAGCCCAGTTGCTTGATTTGCCGTAAGCGCTGAAATTCTACGGATTCGATAACGGCGACTTCTCCGTCATTTAATTGGATCGAGCCATGTATAGGGTCACGTATTTCCATGGGGTCCAACTTACCTGGTGGCGAATTTTAAGTAAAGGGAAGTAGCCAAGTATTCTGGGCGGATCAGGGTGATACAAAGACGTGCGAATGACTCGACTTTTGTCCCAAAAAACTGATCACAAAAAGTCACAGTATCATATTAAGAATAAATATATGTTTAGTTAAGCTAACGAAAGTACTAATTTTTATTAAGTTTAAACAAAAAAACTGATCACAAAAGTGAATTTTTAATATCAAAAAGCCGATCCATATATTAATCTAAATAAGTCAGCAAACATCGGTGTTAAAGCCCAAGAGGGCGACACTGCAAACTAACAGGAGGTTTTTTGTGAATAAGTTAAATGTAAGTTTTAAAGTAGTACTAGCGGGTTTAGCAACTGCACTAGTAGGAGTGGGTTGTGCGAAGTCGGCAACAGACACGCCAACGGTAACAGCAGCCTTGGCTATGACAGGATCAAGCCAGCCAAAATCTGTCGCGAATTATAAGAAGGCTCATCCTTTGTTACAACTGTTCTCGCCAACTGCAGTAGCGTTTCCACCGCCAGCGATGACA
>JANPNP010000384.1:0-2624 GCA_031427535.1 Bdellovibrionales bacterium
GAGGTACCGGTCGGATGCCGCCATGCGGCTTCAAATGCGCGAAGATCGCCGACGACGTTCTATCGAACACCCGGCCGATCAGCTTCAGTCCCTCACCACGCTGCCAGCGGTCCCAAACCTCGGCACTCTCCGTCGCCGTGATGACTCATTCGATGATGAAGGTTTTGTTGCTGAAAATAATTATGTCCCAACCCCACCCTATTACATCGACACACCAAAGATAGAGAAACCAGATTACTGGAGTGATGTGTATGTAAAAGAAGGTAAACCCCGGTGGGACTTAGCTGCCCCATCGCCCGTAATCGTGGATATGTTACCGCGACTAAAACTACCAAAATCAAGAATTCTAGTTCTAGGTTGCGGTGAAGGCCATGATGCCGCCTTATTCGCCGAAGTGGGTCACGTCGTGACCGCCGTCGATTTTTCAAAAGAAGGCATTCAGCGCGGCAAAGAAAAATATGCGCATTTACCCAACTTAATTTTTCACGAATCCAACATTTTCGACTTACCACAAGAGTGGAATAATTCATTCGATATCGTCGTCGAACACACCTGCTACTGCGCCATACCACCCGACCAGCGCAGCGAAATGGTACGCCTATGGCGCCGCATGCTTCACGAACAAGGTCAGCTACTTGCCGTATTTTTTGTTATGGAAAAACGCGTGGGCCCACCATTCGGCACCACCGAATGGGAAGTGCGCAAACATTTAGAAAAATATTTTCACTTTTTATTCTGGAGCCGCTGGCGCATGTCGATCGAATCCCGCCAGGGTCGTGAACTTTTTGTGCTAGCGAAGAAAAAGAAATAAAAAGTGAAAGTGGACAGCAACTTGCTTACGAATTAAGTTTATTTATGGATTCAAAAACACTAACTGCGTATGCACATAGAGCTGAAGAATACAGTGCCGAGTGGCTAGCGCAGCCACCGCCAGCAGATATCTACGAACTAATTAAAAAGTTTTTTAAGCGCGCGGGAAAAACAATAGATGTCGGCTGTGGAAGCCTCAGAGACACAAACTGGCTAAATGAAAATGGCTATCCCACAATCGGAGTAGATGGTCGTCTTTACTCCGCATTTAAACCTGCCCTAATCTTAGATCTTTTTAAAAATGATACGGTTCTACATTTCGAAGAAAAAATTAGTGTAAGCTCTGGCAAAAAAGTTTGTCGTTTGGTCGCCTTTCTTAGTTAATTCGCGCGTGTTTCTAAATACTCCATCGGACTTTTTTCGAACTCGAAATAATTTTCTTGCGTTATCGTGATCAAAACTGACTTAGCATATTTTTTCTTAAAAGCCTCAAGCCCTTTGCTCCTGCTTGATTTTCCACTTTTTACTTCTATGGCCCATATGTTTCGTCCTTTTTTAAGAACATAATCAACTTCGTATTTTCCTTCGCGCCAGTAGTAAAGCTGTTCGTTCGTGCGTACAAGCTGTGCGCCGACTATCAATTCAAAAACACGTCCTAACTCATCGGTTTTATAGTCATCTAGTACTGTAAGTTGAAAAAAACACGGGGCTAGCGGAAGAATTTTCGGTGAAGATGCTTTCGTTTTTACTGTCTTGGATGAGAATTTTTCTAGGGCTTTAATTAGAAATGCGCCCTCATAAAGATGAATGTAATTTTTTACAAGCTCGACGTTACCGCGATCCTGTATTTGTCCCAAAATTTTTGTATACGAAATTTCTTGCGCAGGGTATCCAATTAGAATTTCGAAAGCTTGTCGAAACAGCGCGGGGCTTTTAACACTTTGGTACTGTAAGATATCTTTTTCTATAACTGTGCCAACAATTGAGTTAGTGACAAAGTCAGCCCATTCGTCCGCATCCTTAAAACTATATGACCCAGGATAGCCACCGTATTTTAAGTACTGTTGAAAATTTAACCCGTAGGCCTCGTTTGATTCCTGGTAATTCCAATGATAAGCACGCGTTAACTGGAACCTGCCAGTTAAGCTTTCTGTTAAGCCTTTTTGAATTTCTAGTGAGCTTGAGCCTAATAAAATACATTGGAATAATTTTTTGCTTCTTTTGGTTTCATCATACAGTTTTTTAATAACTTCGGCCCAGTTTTCACATTTTTGAATTTCATCTACGAAAAGTATTTTATTTTCTGAGCTCGCTTGGTGCCATTGCTGACTAAGCCAGGGTGCATCTGAGTTGAATACTTTATCCGCACTGACATACACAGATTTATCTTTATAATTATCCTCTATTAATCTAAGCACAGAGGTTGTTTTTCCAACCTGCCTTGGCCCGATTAATACTTGAATAAGCCCATTTTCTTCACTTATTCGCCTATGTAAGTCTTTGATATAGTTAAGATATATGAACTTATTCATATTTGATAGCTTAGTCTATCATATTTGATAGGTCAACCTATCAAATATGAAGCTTGCATTGAATGATTTAAAATTCAATATTCCAAATTAGAATATTAAATAAACGGTTCGTTTAAATAATTTGTGGGCTAGCTCAGAAACGTGCAACTTTCTAAGTTTATGATGCGCGTACCAATTGCTGCTTATTCTAATTTAAATTCTTAAGAAATTACCGGCGAATTATTTTAACCCATTTATCCATACTCTGAAACTTTGCAGCATATAGGGTACATATTTACAGAG
>JANPNP010000385.1:0-7298 GCA_031427535.1 Bdellovibrionales bacterium
AGGCGATAAGATTCATCTTGGATGTTTCTTTATTTAGTAAATACCAAAGCATTCCGCCCAATCCAAAGATGACTACTAAAGTAAAAATAACGAAACGCACGCCGCGTGACCACGTTCCGCCAAGTCCTAAAAATGCTCCGGTATTTTCAGCGTAGGTAAAGGTAAAAAATCCGCCTAAGTATTCGATCGGACTTTGACCCATAAGTGTGTTCACGGCCCAGTATTTGGTTGCCTGATCTAAGCCAATTAATAAAACTAAAATTATGAAAACAACGACGAATTTATACCGAAATGTCAGCGCTTCGCTATGTGCCTTATCCATCGTCTTATTTTGTAAGAGTCTGCACGCAAGCGCAACAGATTTCTCGCCGCTGATTGGAATTGGCCAAGAGAGCTTCAGCTTCGATATTGCTGACGTGAAAACTACAGATATTAAATTTGAGCCAAATATCGCCGGTGTTTCAAGAATTGGTTTAAATGCTTTCGGCTTTGGCGTTGGCTATTCGTTTCGCGCCGGCGGGAAGGATTTAGATCCAGCAAAAGGTTCAACCGACTTTTACGATTTGCAGCTTGGCTACAACACCAAAGATTGGGGTATTGACTCATTCTATCAAACCTACAAAGGCTTCTATACAGCAAACACGATCGCTATTCAGCAGTATTCCAATTTGCTGTTTACTCATTATGCGCTGACTGGCCGATACGCATTAACAGCTGGTGATTTTTCTGTGGGTGGGTTACTTGATCAGTCTGAAGAAATCAAAGCCTCTGCCGGCAAATATTATGTGGTTGGCGGATTTCGCCAGCATGGAATGGATACCGATATATCGCTACTACAAGCTGAAAATGCAGGACTAAATCCTGAGCTTGAAAATTTACGAAAATTAAAAGCGATCTCTTTCAATGCAGGGGTCGGCGCCGGAAAATATTGGGTAAGTACTAATAAATTTTTCATCGGCGCACTTATCGATATTTTAGGAACACTTGGAAATTACAAGTATGATACTGTCAGTGACTCTAAATCTGGCACGTATCCCAGCCTTAGTTTTAATTTAAAAATTGGACTAGGTTATGCCGGCGATGTCTGGAAGTCCGGATTGGGTATAACAGCTGACACCACCACTTTAAAAACTCCAGGAGCAACGTTTATTAAACCCTCAGCAGCGCGCTTTCTAGTTTATCTGCGCGCGAAATTTTAAACAGACTTAGTTGTAAAATTTTAAGCTGCTGGCTGCACGCTCTGCTAATTTCACCGAGGGCCGTAGTCGATTAGCTTTACGCTCTGAACTGTATTTTAAAAGCTGGTCGGCAATGTATTTTGCACCCACTGCATCGGCGTATTTTAAAAGCCCACCACGAAATGGTGGAAAGCCCGTTCCCATAATCATAGCTAAATCAACCTCGTGCGGAGTTTCCACAATACGATCGGCATCAAGCGCAAGCGCGCACTCGTTCACCATTGCAAAAACACATCGCTCTGTACACTCTTGCAAAGTTAGCGGATTTGTCGGCGCGGCCAATCCCAGTTCAGAATAAATAGCCCCATCGACTTCTGTTTTACGACCGCCTTCATCGTACTTGTAAAAGCCAAGTGCACTTTTTTGACCCAAGCGAGATTTATTGGTTTCTAATTTTTCCATTAAAGTTGGTATTTCGACTCGGTCAGGAAAAGCCGCTTTGAAAATTTTTAAAACTTTAAGGCACACATCTAGGCCAACGCTATCCATTAATTCGAAAGGACCCATAGGCATTCCAAATTCATAAACAAATGATTTATCTACCTTTTCAATATCCATTCCTTCGCTTAGTAAAAACGCAGCTTCTGCCATGTATGGTAATAATAGGCGATTCACTAAAAACCCGGGACCATCTTTTACAACGACTGGCATTTTTCCCATTTTTTTAGCTAGCTCGAAAACTGTAGCGATTGTTTCATCTGAAGACTTCGGTGAACGAATCACTTCAACTAAAGGCATCTTATGCACCGGCGAGAAAAAATGCATCCCCGCGAAATTTTCGGGCCGTGGATGTCCTGCCGACATTTCTGTAACCGACAGTGAACTGGTGTTGGTAACAACAATGGCATCCGGTCGCATCTCTGCAGCCGTTTGCGCGATAACTTTTTTCTTAATGCTCATATCTTCAACGATGGCTTCAATGGTGACATCAATATTCTTAAATCCGGAAAAATCGACTGTAGTTGAAACTAAAGACATCTTTTGGGTGAACTGATAACTATCTATTACACGTTTCTTGGCTAACTTATTCCAAAGATCACGCGCATGCTTTAACGCTTTTGCATTAGCATCTAGTGAAATATCTTTCACACGCACGTCAATGCCTTTATCGGCTGCTACGTAGGCAATCCCGCCACCCATTGTGCCGGCGCCAAGAACTCCGATATGTTTTACTGGTTTGCCTTTAACGCTTTGATTAGCCACACCTGTTTGCTTTTTTACCATTTCTGTTAAATAGAAAACATGGATCAAATTTTTTGAAACATCCGTTACTGCGCAGTCAGCAAAATGATCGCGTTCGATCTGCAAGGAACGCTCTCGGTCCACAGAACCATGCGTTTTACGAATAACTTCTAGGGCTGCAAGCGGGGCTGGATAATGGCCCTTGGTCGCTTTCAACACACCATCTTTTGCTTTTTTAAATACGACCCCAGACAGCACGCCCTCAAGCAACTTGCCTACGGGACCACGTGGTTGAAATTTCTTTCGCCTTTTCTGAGCGCCGTCAGCTAAGATTTTTCCTATTTGATCAACTGCAAAATTTTCTAATAAATTGGGATGAACGACATTGTCAACCAAGCCAATTTTATGGGCCTTTTTTGCATTAAGTAATTTTCCAGCAAGAATCACATCTAGTGCTGCTTGCAGTCCTACCACACGTGGCAAACGCACACAGCCCCCGAAACCCGGTAGAATTCCCAGTTGGGTTTCTGGTAAGCCAATACGTGTTGATGAATCTTCAGTGGCAATGCGGTAGTCACACGCCAAAATAAGTTCGCAACCACCTCCGGCACAAGCGCCGTTAATTAAAGCCATAGTTGGCATCGGCATGTCTTCAATCAAATTAAAAATGCTTTGACCGTTCTTAACCGCGTTTTGCACGTCTTCTTTAGTCTTCAAGTTTTTTATTTCTTCAATGTCAGCGCCCGCGATGAATATTTTTGGCTTTGCAGACTGAAATACAATCATTTTGTGGTTGGATGATTTCAAATTTTCTAGATGAGTGCGAAGTTCAAGCATCACCGGAGTGGAAAGTTTATTTACTTTTTCATTTGGTAAATCAAAAGTTAAGTACGCAACAGATTGGCCATTTATGGTTTTTGAAGTTAACTGAATAGCTGACATTTTTTATCCTTCGTTTTCTATAATTAAAGATCCACCCTGACCGCCGCCGATGCATAACGTAGCTAAGCCAAACTGGGTTTGACTGCGCTTCATCTCTTTCATCAGTGTTAATACCAAACGTGTGCCTGTAGCACCCACCGGATGTCCGTAAGCAATGGCTCCACCATTTACATTTAAAATTTCTGTGCGCAATTCGCCAATTTTTCCCGGAAGTCCTAATTTTTTACCGAAGTCATCGGAATCAAAAGCTTTTTGATTTGCTAACACTTGCGCTGCAAAGGCTTCGTTTAATTCTACTCGGCCCATGTCTTTCATAGAAAGGCCCGCACGTTTCAGTGCTATCGGCGTCGAATACGCAGGACCCATTCCCATACGTTCCGGTTCAAGGCCCGCGTAACCGTAACCGCGGATGCGCGCGATTGGTTTATAGCCAAGTGATTCTGCTTTTTCTCGTGACATCAATAACATCATTGCCGCGCCATCGGTAATTGGACATGAATTTCCAGCAGTTATCGAACCCGTAACTTTATCAAAAAATGGTTTTAATTTTTGTAATGCCTCCATTGTTTGATTATCGCGCGGACCGATGTCGTCAGTTAATGTCTCATTAAAATCTGGTGGCAAATAAAGCGGAGTCATCTCTTCTTTTATTTTAGCTTTAGCAGCTATCGCTTTTTGATGTGATTTTAATGCGTATTCATCTTGTTCACGGCGGGTAATTCCAAACTCTTTTGCAATAACTTCGGCAGTCATTCCCATGTTCATACCGACAAATGGATCGGTTAAGCCGTCAGCTAAGGCTATGATCGGTTTGTATTTTGTCTTGGCTAACGGAGCTGTAGTGGCCATTTCCTTAATTTGTTTTAAGTCGGCCATGAGCCACGCCCACAACGCTGAAATTTTTGCGGCTGATGTTTTTGCCGAACCTAGCCGTTCAATAATTGAGGTGATCGCTACTGGCATGATCAATGGCATTTGCGACATGTTTTCGGTGCCGCCAGCAACAATGATGTCCATGGTTCCTGATTTTATACGTTCGAAACCAGAACTGATACTTTCTAATGCCGAAGCACAGTTGCGGTGTACCGTAACGGCCGAAGTTTTAATTGGTATACCCGAATTCAGTGCAACAACTCGTGAGATATTAACCGCATCAGAAGGTGATCCCGTATTCCCGACGATGACTTCATCGACTAATTCCACATTTAAATTTGTGCGCGCGATCAATTCGCGCAGCGCGACCTGTCCAAGTTGGGCTGCGTGCACCGATTTTAATTTGGTACCGGCTTTTGCAAAGGGCGTACGCACACCATCGACGATGACAACATCTCGTGCAGTTTTAGCTGATGAACTCATGATGAAGACTCCTGCTTGTAAAATTTTAAGCCTTTATTAGACCTTGAAATTTCGCTGGGTGCAATTGACGCTACTCAACAATCCAGACCAACAAATTGTGCTTTTACAAACACATTCGTAGACTATCCACTACTTAGCGAGGTCCATTTGGAAAATACAAAGAACGAAAAGAATCTGGATAAGGAAGCCTTAGAGTTTCATAAAAAAGGGCGTCCCGGTAAAATCGAGGTCAACTCTACTAAGGATTGCAATACTGAAAAAGCTTTGTCACTAGCTTACTCACCCGGAGTTGCGGCACCGTGCAAAGAAATCGCTAAAAATCCGGATACTGTTTATGACTACACGACCAAGGGCAATTTAGTCGCCGTCATTTCAGATGGAACCGCCGTGCTTGGTCTAGGTAACATTGGTCCTTTAGCTGCAAAACCCGTCATGGAAGGTAAAGGAATTTTATTTAAAATGTTTGCTGGTATCGACGTCTTTGATATCGAAGTTAAATCATCATCACCAGCTGAATTTATTGCTGCCGTTCGTACCCTTGAGCCCACATTTGGAGGGATTAATTTAGAAGATATTAAAGCGCCCGAGTGTTTTGAAATCGAAGAGACTTTAAAAAAGGAAATGAATATTCCTGTTTTTCACGACGACCAACATGGCACAGCCATAGTCAGCGGCGCAGCACTAATAAACGCTTGTCAGATTATTAATAAAAAAATGTCAGACATCAAAGTCGTCATCAACGGTGCCGGAGCCGCATCAATCTCTTGCACGAACATCTTTATAAGTCTTGGCGTTAAAAAAGAAAACGTCGTGATGTGTGATAGCAACGGCGTGATCTTTAAGGGTCGTACCAAAGGCATGAATAAGTACAAAGAGGCTTTCGCCGTCCAAACTACTAAACGCACGCTAACTGAAGCGTTAGTAGGTAGTGATGTGTTTGTCGGTCTTTCTGTCGCAGGTGCTGTGACTGGCGAAATGCTTAAGACGATGAATCAAGATCCAATTATTTTTGCGATGGCAAATCCTGATCCTGAAATTACTCCTGAAGAAGCGCGTAAAGCCAGACCTGATGCCATTATTGCAACTGGTCGCTCAGATTATCCGAACCAGGTAAATAACGTCCTAGGATTTCCATCTATATTTCGTGGTGCATTAGATACACGCTCGACACAAATTAATGAATCGATGAAGTTAGCCGCGTGTCATGCACTAGCAAAATTAGCGCGTGAAGAAGTTCCTGATATGGTGTCCGCTTCTTATGGTGGGCAAAAATTTAGATTTGGCCGCGATTATTTAATTCCTAAACCCTTTGATACACGCGTATTACTTCGTGTGGCGCCAGCTGTGGCCCGCGCTGCAATTGAAAGTAAAGTGGCACGTATTGAAATTACCGATTGGAACATGTATCACGATAAACTTGAAGCCATTCAAGGTCCGCGCAAAGTATTTATTCGCTCGGCCGTGCACCGTGTGCATGAGAATTCTAAACGGCAAGGCTACATTCCAAAAATTGTTTTTCCTGAAGGCACTAGCTCGAAAATTTTAAAATCTCTTAAAACGTGCCAAGAGGAAAAAATTTGCCAGCCGATTATTTTAGGATATCCTGAGCATATTTTAGAAAAAGCCAAAGCGCATGATGTAAACTTAGCCGGTATTGAAATTTTAAATCCGACGACGCACCCTAAACTTAATGCCTATGCGCAAAAGTTATTTGAAAGCCGTCAACGAAAAGGTATCAATATTAAAGAAGCCGAACGTTTAATGATGGAGCCCAGCTATTTTGCGGCGATGATGGTAAATGAGGGCGACGCTGACGGCATGATCAATGGTGCTACGACTGATTACGCTAAAGCCGTTCGCCCTATTTTGCATACAAT
Organism: Bdellovibrionales bacterium; assembly: GCA_031427535.1. GTDB lineage: Bacteria > Bdellovibrionota > Bdellovibrionia > Bdellovibrionales > Bdellovibrionaceae > Pseudobdellovibrio. The sequence continues at coordinate 6,596 of JANPNP010000385.1, forward strand.
CGGCATCACAAAAAACGCGGTACCTGCCGGTTTAAATATTGTTTTAGCAGATAATCGTCTTTTGTTTTTTACCGATACCACGGTAAATTTTAATCCAACTGCTGAACAGTTGGCGCGTATCGCGATACAAACAGCGCAAGTTTCTGAACACTTTGGCCAAAAAGCTCGGATTGCTATGCTAAGTTTTTCTAATTTCAGTGGCAATGATGGCACCCCGGCAAAGATGAAACGTGCGGCTGAAATTGTGCGCGAACTGCGTCCTGATCTGTTGGTCGAAGGCGATATGCAAGCAGACACTGCAGTTAACCAAGAAATCCAAGACCGCATCTTTCCGTTTTCGGGCTTAAAAGGCGAAGCCAATGTTTTAGTTTTTCCAAATTTAGAAAGTGCTAATATTTCCTATAAACTTTTACAGCAGTTGGGGAAAGTTGAAGTTCTTGGACCCTTTTTAATGGGTGTTCGTAGGGCTGCAAACGTTCTGCAACGAACAACGACTGAAGATACTATTTTTAGCTCCGTCGTACTAACTGCTCTAGAAGCTCAGTTTATCACTGATTACAAAAGTCAAAAGCATTGAGTCAGTCACGCATAATTGACAAAGATAAAGTGATCGTCGTGGGTGTAGGACTTAAATCCGAGCCCATTTCAGAAATTAAAGAAAATTTATGCGAGCTTGAAGAACTTGTTGCCGCAGCCGGCGGTG
>JANPNP010000386.1:0-2396 GCA_031427535.1 Bdellovibrionales bacterium
AAGAAATCGGTGCAGGATGACGATTTTTTAATTTCAAACACCGACCGTGATCACTTAGTGACAAAGCGCGTGCCGCTGCATTTTGTAATTGATAACATGCGTTCAGCTTTTAATGTTGGGTCTATCTTTCGAACGGCCGACACCTTAGGTGCGCAAAAAATTTGGCTTTGTGGGTACACGGCAACGCCACATCAGTTACAAGTTGAAAAAGCGGCATTGGGTGCAAGCCTTGTGATGGAATGGGAAACTGTTACGTTTTCAGAGGCAATTACACAACTAAAAGCTAAAGGATTTCGCATCATCGGTCTTGAAACGTCTGCAAAATCCATCGTGCTATCAGCACCATTTGAAGAAAATAAACCAACGGCTTTTATAATTGGTAATGAACGTTTTGGGCTTGATGCTGATCAGCTGACAGCATGTGACGAAATTAGAAAAATTGAAATGTACGGTATTAAAAATTCATTAAATGCGGCTGTTGCTGCAGCCATTGCCGGATACGAATGGCGACGCCAATGGAGCGAAGATCATGGACTTAGTTCTTAAGCCCATTGGCTTTATTCATTCCGCGCAAGTTGAACCCTATCAAGCAGGACGGCAGCCCGACGAACTTAGTCAGCCGGCCACGCTTGAATTACAAGGTCCCAATTTTTTACAAGCCGTGCAAGATCTAGAAGGTTGTTCGCACGTCTGGCTTATTTTTGGTTTTCATCACAACCAAAATTGGAAACCGCTGGTGAAAACCCCACGATCGGACCGAAAGATCGGTGTTTTCGCGACACGCGCACCCTACCGACCTAATCCGCTGGGATTAAGCTGTGTCACCTTAACAGGTGTTACGAACACCACGCTTTTTATTGGTCCGAATGATTTGCTAAACGGCACACCCGTGTACGATATCAAACCTTATGTTGCAGAATTTGACCATGTCGTTGATTCCTCAGTTGCGTGGTTAAAATCATCGACACACCCCAGGTTAAAAATAAATTTTTCGCCGTCTGCTGAAGACGAAATTGGTTTTTTAGAAATTAATCAACTACGCGATCTGCGCCCCTTTATTTTACGCCAGTTAGAATACGATCCAACAAATTCGCAGAAAAAAAGAATTGAGAAAAATAATCATTTCTGGACTTTAGCGTACCGCACATGGCGCGTTGATTTTTTAGTTACCGATGACACTGTTGGCATACTTGCTATTAGGTCTGGTTACAGCAGCGAAGACTTGATGGCTGATGCTGACACATATGAGGATAAACTTTTACATAAAAAATTTAGCAAGCATTTTAATAGGCAATTTAACCAACCAATTTTACTAACTACCAAGTAGGGCCTATGACAAAAACACGACGCGAATTTTTACAGTTTTTCGGACTTTCTACCTTAGCAATTAGCAGCGTATCAGGAATGTCATTGTTAACTAGCTGCTCTCATTCCAATGTCTTAAGCGATTCACCCAATGTATTAGGCAGTTCACCAAATATCACATCCTTAAAGAATTTGGGTTGGTCCCCGATCGCCCCAAGCCTTGAAGACAAATTAATTTTATCTGAAGGACTTGAATATTCGGTCTTAGCCAAGTGGCAGGATCAAATCGGAGGCACAGCAAAAAGTCCGCTTCGCTTTGGTACTCATGCTGATTTCACTTCCTTCATTCCGTTTGATGCTAGCAATCCTTCAGAGGGTATATTATTAGTAAATCACGAATACTTAAAACCACTTTTTGTCAGTGGCTTTGCTAACGATAATATTTTGAAAAAAACACGCGCCCAGGTAGAAGCCGAAATAAAAACAGTCGGCGCATCGCTACTGCATATTAAAAAAGAAAATGGCAAATGGTCGGTCGTAGCTGATTCAAAACACAATACCCGCTTTGATGGCTCGTCACCCATTCCGATAATTTCGCAGCATCCAATTGCTGGCTCTAAAATAGCCTTTGGTACAATGGCAAATTGCGCTGGTGGAAAAACGCCGTGGAACACGTTCTTAACGTGCGAAGAAAATTACGACATGTACTACGGCGAATGGGAAAAAATTCCACGCGGTGACGCGCGCCCTGTCGTTAAGTATCACGCTAAAGATTTTGGTTGGTATCAGCACTTTGATCGACCGCCACTTCATTACGGCTGGGTGGTTGAAATAAACCCGGTAACTAAAAAAGCAAAAAAAATAACTGCACTTGGCAGATTCGCACATGAAGGTGCAACCTGCATAAAAGCAAAAGATGGCCGCACTGTTGTGTACATGGGTGACGACGACACGAACGAATGCATTTATAAATTTATCTCGGCCCGCGCTGATTCACTAGAATCTGGCACACTGTACGTCGCTAATACTGAAACTGGAAAATGGCTGCCGCTAACGCTTGATTCACACCCCGATTTCAAAAAAGTTTTTCG
>JANPNP010000387.1:0-1788 GCA_031427535.1 Bdellovibrionales bacterium
TTGAAAATTTTATGAATTTATATTTGACTCAATTTGCATATATTGCAGAGGGGCGAATTGATCTATCCTGGCTAAACTAAACGTTAAAGCTCGAGCCGCATCCACAATTTTTCGTTGCATTCGGATTATTGAACACAAATCCTTTTCCATTTAGACCGCCAGAATAATCCAGTGTCATTCCAATTAAATAAAGAAAGCTTTGGCCATCAACTACGATTTTTTCGCCGTGGGCTTCGAATGCTTTATCGCCTTCGCGCATGCTGGTGTCGAAATCCATTTTATAGGATAGGCCTGAGCAGCCGCCTTTTTTGACTTCGACGCGCAAAAAAGATTCGGCCGGTTTGCTGTCTTCGGCTTTTAGCATAGAAATCTTTTTTGATGCAGTTTCAGATATTTGAATCATTTGATGATCGTACCTGATTTTTAAGACGTTTTAAATACCTTTATTAAGATTTCGGCTGCCTGCTGAATATCAGCCTGCGTCGTCCAGCGCCCGACCGATAGGCGCAGCGTATTTTGCGTCTGGGCCTGGGTTAAGCCAATTGCCTTTAATACATGGCTGCTGGTGATGCCAGCGGTACTACACGCCGAGCCCTGGCTGAAGGCCAAGCTGGATAATTGCGCTAGTACCAGGTCGATTGGTTTATCAAAGGTTATGCTTAAATTTATAGGCGAACGATTAGAAAACTCGGGGCCGTTTAAGCTGACCGCCGGGACCATCTCTTTTATTTTACCGAATAAATCTTTGCAAAGTGCCCCAGTTCGATACGCTTCACTGCGGCTAATTTCTAAAGCGATTTCCGCAGCCTTGCCAGTTCCAACAATGGCAGGAACATTCATAGTCCCCGAACGATGATTGTTTTGCTGGCCACCGCCAAAAAGTAGGGGTTCGATCTGAATGTGGGGAGAGTTTGATTTTATAATTAAGCACCCAACGCCCTTTGGTCCATAGAACTTGTGTGCTGAGAAAGTTAAAAAATGTACCGGGGTTTTTTGTAAATCGACTTCAATTTTACCAACGGCCTGTGTGGCATCGGTGTGAAAATAAATTTTTTGTTCCTGACAGTAAGTTGCTAGCTCGTGAATCGGGTTCACAGAGCCAATTTCATTGTTAACCCACATCAGACTTACCAGCTTGGTGCTAGGACGAACATATTTTTTAAGTGTAGCTACGTCCACACAGCCAAATTTATCGACCGGAATAAGTTCAATATCAATGTGTTCAATTTGCTGAGCTGCTAACAAAGAATTGATCACGCTTAAATGTTCGGCGTTGCTGGTCAGAAAATGAATTTTTTCGCTGGGATTTTTTTTCTTAAGTGTTCGAATCAATCCAAAAACAACCGAATTATTACCTTCGGTGGCACCGGCATTCCAGATAATTTCCGAGGGCTTGCACCGAACTAAGTTTGCAACCTGTTCGGCCGATTTCTTTATCGCATTTTCTGCAGCCCAACCATACGAATTTAAGGTGTTGGCTGGGTTACCGAAGGTCTCGGTAAAAAAAGGAAGCATGGCAGAAACAACGCTAGGGTCAGTAGGCGTGGTAGCGTTATAGTCCAGGTAGATCGGTTTCATGATTTACGTCCTTGGGAACCAGGATTATTCTATAATCACTTATGAGTCAAAAGAAGTCCGCCAAAACACCGCTTTTTACCAGCTATTTTGTGCAGCCAAAGCAAAAAGCAAAGTCCTTATTTAAATGGAAAAAAGTCGACTGCGTCATTAAGGATCAAAGCGGCAAGATTTACTATCAAAGTAAAAATGTTCGCGCGCCCGCTACGTGGT
>JANPNP010000388.1:0-3046 GCA_031427535.1 Bdellovibrionales bacterium
ACCAATGGCCCGACTGTAATTTTAAAAATGTAAATTTGAGTAATTGTGTTTTTCTTTTCTGATATCTGACATCTAGAGATCGGATATCTGACATCCGATGGTATGAATTGGTTGACCAAACAGAAGTCTGTACGAACCGTACTTACATTATTGATATTATTAAGATCACAGTCAATCCAAAACTCATTGGTGCAGCAGAAATTAAGGCTTTTTTCGTCAAAACTGGCCTTTCTGCTGGCCAGTTCGCCGAAAGATACGGCGTTTCCAAAAGCTTCATTTTGTCAGCTATTCACCGTTCTGGAGTTAAAATAGGAACCAACGTTGGACGCTCAACGGACCCTAAAAACTATCGCAATAACAGCCCGCCTTATGGATATTCAATTCGGGATGGAAAACTAGTTCCCAATAAGTCTGAAATGAAAATCTGCCGCATCGTAGTAGAACTTCGGGGGCGTCGAAAACATTCCACCACCCAAGTCTGTAAAGAACTAGAAAAACGCGGTTTTAAGAACCGCAAAAGCAATACGGTTTGGAATCCAAACACTATTCTTAATATTTTTAAACGATGGAACGAAAAAATTTAAACGGAGGTTTTTATGAAGGAATTAATTGGTATCGCAGTTTTATTGGTCGGACTTTATAGTGGGACAAAAGCTCTTAAAGAAATTCACAGCACAATTCAGAAAGCGGCGCTTGAAAAAGCATCGCAGGGATTACCCTCTTTGACTCGATTTACAAAATCGCTAAAGAAATAATGGGTCTGGAAACTTTTCTTACCGTATTGACAATTCTTATTAGGTGCATTTCCTTTGAGCTTAACGATCTATTGTAATAAAGGAGGCAACTATGCAAAATCAATCATTCGTCAAAGCTGCGTCCTTTTACAAATCAATAAAAAAATCTGAATACGGAACTGTTACTTAAGTTTAACAAGAATCCATTTTTTTTAGATTCTAAATAATTACTTTAGGAGCCTTATGTTCTTTTTTAAAAAATTTCCCTTAATCGAAGATCGATCAGGCGGAAGACGCTGTTGTGCTCGAGCACCTCTGCGCTGATATATATTGTCTGAAAATTAAAAAATAAGACCGCGCTCTTGCAATTGAAAATAGGGTTGAAAAAGTTGCGTTAGCACTTGCGGAGGCAAACCGTCGTCATGCTAGCCAGGTCGCTTTTCGGCTCAGTAAACGTGATGGGCTAGAAACACTTAGCCACCATTTGCCAAAGTTAGGATTTGTTAGAAAGTTGGACCGAGTTGAATACAAAAAGGCTGTCGATCAATTGCCTTCTGACGAAGGTTCTTTGATCATTTGGAAGACCGCAAAAGAACTAAGTTGGATAGAGCAGCACATATTGCTTGTGGCGGATGGTGATCCTGAAACAGATCCTACAGATGATCCAATCAAATACATTCAAGATTTTCTGGCTGATCCGATGCTGATCGCTGGTCCTGACGATGCTCCACAAGGCAATCTGGTAATGTGGCGCGGGATTTCTCGACTGACAGATATCGAAATTGGTTATGAGTTGGCAAAAAGTTGTGGGTAATTGAAAGTAACACGCAGGGGTTACGCTCGTGTTCTATCCATGATTTCATTTACAGATTTAAATTTATTCCTACTCCAAAGTTGTGGTCACTATCCAGTTATGTAGAATTAATTCTTAGATTTAAGAATGCTGGAAGAACAAATTATAAGTGTTACAGTCCACGTAAGAGCAATTAATTTTTAATCTTTAAAAACTGTTTCTTGCAATAGCTTCTTGTAAATAATCCAAACGGCGCCCAATGCAGCGGTGTATAGAAACATCAACGAATTAACATCTGTCTGCTTTAATGAGCTCAAATGCAGAAATGCAATAAGGGCAACAACAATGGGGGCAATGATTGCGCCCTCTCTTTTCATGTCATACAAAAAAAATACTATAATAAAGTACGAAACATAGGAAAAAAATTGAAGACAACTAATTACTAGCTCTGATTTAGTTGTCAAACCTAAAGCCATAACTACAAGTCCGAGTATGACACCGCCGACAATGACTGGTGTAACGAAGCTTGAATTTCGTTTTAAAATTTCTTGCATTTTTAGAACTTTATTTGAGTCAGCCTTGAACGCTTCCGCAAAACCTCCTACTCGCTTTAACTTAAAACTTATAAATACTGATAGAAGAAAGGATGTTATTATCAGTAAAATTCCTAGCAATATACTATTTGGCATAACATTGAGCCTTCCCGTTACAGGTGCTAGGAGCCTTTGGACCGGGAAGGACAGATTGAGTTAAAGCGGTCGGCAGTGTCAATATTAGGTTCCAGCCAATTTCGGCAAACTCCCTCGTAAAAGTTGACGAAGCACTTGAGGCAGCACCAGCAAACTTTCCAAACAGTGCGCCAAGGACTCCGCTAGCAACAATAGAGCCTGGATTAATTTCTTCGCCAGCTTTGGCATTGTCATTTTGAACTACGTAATTGTTTATCGCTCCTCCTGCTCCCAATAAAAATGGCGCAGCAACAGGATACATTGCACTAAAAAACCCTGATAAGAAACCCGTTGCAAAACCGATCTCTGCCGATCTAGTTCGCTTGCGTTTGAGCTCGTCACTACTTTCTGTTCCATTGCCCCTAGTGTCCCTGTGATTAAACCCTGCTTGAATCACGCCATTCAGTATTCCAGCTAACAAAACAGCACCCCAATAGAACCAAACTATTCTTCCGGTCGGATCAGTAAACCTAGCAGGTTGATTCTGAGCATATGCGTATTTATTAACAAAGGTCTCCGGATTTATGAGATTTCCTGGGTCAGGATCTTTTTGCAAAAATCTTCCGGTTTGGGGATCATAATATCGAGCTCGGTAATAATAAATGTCCATTTCAGGTTCAAATTCTCGGCCAGTAAATGTAAACTGATTCCTAACCGGAGCGTCCCAAAAGCTTACAATATTTCCAGATGAATCTTTAATTGATTGTAAAGCGCCAAAAACATTATATTGATATGAGCTGATTATATTGCCATCTGAATTAGTTATTTCTGTGACAGAGCCCAAGGAGTCT
>JANPNP010000389.1:0-2530 GCA_031427535.1 Bdellovibrionales bacterium
GTAACATCGTAACCGCGCCCAATAAACTGGGCCCGACTTGTTTCAAACTGCGTTTTGTTATTGGGATCTGTCTCGTGCCAATCAAGTGTAACCAAGTGAAACCCCCAGTGATCAGCATCACTGGCTGCGCGTTTTCGACGGTGAACCAGCAGCGCATCTTTCGGGGTTATAAATTCAGTTTCAATAAATAAATTACTAAATGCTGGATGCGCCAAATCGGCAGCATGCGAGGTCAGCAGCGGTTCAAGGTAGCTGGTAATTTCAATTGATCTTTTTTGATCTGTTAAATTAGTTAATGTAATACGACGTATTTCGGCGTCGTCTTCTGCCGACACAACGACTTCAGTTAGTGTGCCGCAGATGTCGTTTTCACAGCGAAATTCAGCCTTGTGTTCAGAAAATAATGCGGAATAATTTCTAGCATCACCGCCGCTAAATGGTTGTTTGGTGGCAGACCATGTGGCATGCGAAGCGTAATCATGCAGAAAGAAAAATGTTCCCATTGCATCACGGGTCGCATCTTCGTGCCACCGTGTAATTGCCATATTTTCATATCTTGAAAAACCAGACCCTGCTGCCGTTAGTAGCACGGTGTATTTTCCATTAGATAGAACCTGCATGATTGGATTTAGTGTTCTAACATCAGGTATGGCGCGCAGTGCTGACTTGGTTTTACTTAAAAAGTTTTCATCAGAATGCAGTTCTTCGGCCCGCAGCTGGGACATGACCACTTTACGTGGAACGCGCTCCTGCAACAACAAGTCAGAGCCACGAATAATTTCATCTTGGTGAAACCGTTTTGGCATAATTCCGTGGTGTAGAAAATTATCCAGTGAAACAAAAATCATTCCCTGGTGATGGGCCATGAAACTTTTTATGACCGCGCGGGACTGCTGCGGTGGTAACCGATTTTTTGTGTAATCGACAGCTTCGTAAAATCCAAAGTCAGTTAATAAATCGTCTTGAATTAGCCGCTTGATATTTTTTATGGCCGTGCCAGCGGAAACCACTATAGCTAAAAAGGTAGAATACGGAGAAATCACCAGGTCATCTTTTAATCCGCGCTTAAGGCCCAAGCCCGGAACGCCGAACGGTCCGTACTGATAATTCTGCTGCAAATCACGAGCATTATAACCAGATTCAGAAATACCCCACGGAATTCCCATTTTATCGCCGTAATCTTTTTGCTGCTGAATCACAGACAAGTGGGTTTCATGCAGAAGAGATTCATTATAATTTTTCATGACCAAAAGTGGCATCAAGTACTCAAACATAGATGCCGACCACGAAACCAAACTGCGACGCTGAGATAATAATGTCATCTGTCTACCAAGATGAAACCAATGACTTTGAGGAACATTCCCCTTGCTGATCGCAATGAAACTGGTTAGGCGCGATTCAGATGCTAGTAAATCATAAAAGGCATTATCAAGTCGACCGTCAGAAACATTATACCCAATTGTAAAAACTTTTCGTTGCTCATCGAAAAGAAAATCAAATTCCATTGTGGTGAAAACGTCCTGCGCCGTTTCAGCTAGCTGGTACAACCGCGCGCGTAAATCGCTGATAAAATCGAGCTCGCCTTTGCGTTCTTCAAATTTCTCTAGCTGCTGCAACATTTTTAAAAATTTATTTGACCAACCTAAAGTGGCAACATCAGCCTTTAAGCTATCAAAAAATGTCATAAATTCGCTGCGGATGATTTGCAAGTTGCCATTTTTTCGAATCAACGTCAGCAAAGCCTCTAGGCGGACCGATGGGCCATGAGTTAGGCTTATTTTTTCCTGCAATACTAGAATTGTATCAGCAAGCCCTACCCAACTGTTAGCGGTGTAACTAAGTTTACTTGCAACCTCTAGGCATGTTTGTTTTACGGCTAACAAATGCCCTGCTAAATTTCCGCTATCGACTGTCGACACATATTTTGGGTGTAGCGGCGCCAAGGACTGGGTGTCATACCAATTGTAGAAATGACCCTTAAATTGTTCTAACTTATTAAGTGAAGAAAACGTTTTTTCTAAACGTTCGGCTAATTCAGTTGCAGTGATGTAACCAAAATCGTAAGCCGCACTCGTTGAAAGCAACAGTAACCCTATATTCGTCGGTGACGTTCGATGAGCAATGACAGGTTTAGGCTCTTCTTGAAAATTATCTGGAATAAGCCAGTTATCTTTTTCGCCGACAAAGTTTTCATAAAAATTCCACGTTTTTCGAGCAATCTTTCTAAGTAAATTTTCATCCGATTCAGATAATTGATAGATAACGTCTTTACGAACTTGGCTAATTTGTTCTGCTAAGACTGGAAATAGTGACCAAACCAATAAGAAACCGCCAGCCGCGTAAAACGACTGTAAACGCGTAAAGAAAACTAAAATGCAAATTGCGGTGACCATTGCAATTGAAGTCAAAAGAATATTTTTTGAAAAATAGCCGCGCTTACTTAGCCTAGATTCTTCATCTGCAGCAGAAACCCACTGCAAGCGATTTTTCTTGGTAATTCCAATACGAAAAAGCGTTCTAACAATAGCAT
>JANPNP010000390.1:0-11979 GCA_031427535.1 Bdellovibrionales bacterium
TAAATAAATAGTAACGAGACAACAGCAAAAGTTAAGCTAACTGGATCATAAAACGTTTCCGCTGAAATATTTTTCACGAGGACAAAAAATAATGGAAACAAGATCAGAACGTAACTTTTTAACTTAAGTATTTCTGAAACCTGCGCCAGCAATGACGGTTTCTGAATTTCAGATATTAATTTCATTTCGAACGTCACCAACTCATCCGAACGACCTATATTTAGCGACTTGGCTGGAACAGGTCGCAAATCAGGTTGCACTGTACCCATCAAATAGCTTTGGAACTTTGGATCTGATTTATTAACAGTAACAAATCTTAAATCGGTCATGAAGGTTTTCGGCGCCAGTACAGAAGCTCTGTTAGTGGTTTCAAGTTCTGAACAATAGCCGTTTCATTAGGTTTTAATAAGCCTTGCAACTGCGAAAGTAAATGCTGATACAACTGAATCATTTTTTCATTCACTGAATCAAATTCAGCAACTTTGGCTAGAAATAGTTCTTTACCCTTTGGCAGATCAGCATGGAATCCCCGGTAAAGGTCCTCCAACGTCGTCGATTTGATAAATAAATCAATCTGCGACCGCGACATGTCCTTAGTTAGAAAAGTTCCGAAGGAATTTAAATAACCAGCTTTCAAATCTCCTAGTAAAATTTTACCCTCATCATTACGGATATCATAATCGAGTAGATCATCACCCCGTTGGAAAAGCTGGCCTAATATCGTACCCAGTTCTTCAAGAAGCTGGTGTAAATTTTCATCGTAACGTTCATTTGCAATAAATGGCGCACGCAAGCACCATTTAAACAATGAAGCCGTTTTTAAATTGTGAATGCGGTCTAACTGTTCAAGCTGAATGAAGTAATCCCCGACGATTGAATCTTGTAACCATTCACCTTCCAGTAAATCCGAGATCACCTGACTAGTGTACTGAACCAGTCGAATATTTCCATGACTGGATAAATTTACCATAACCCGAGCTAATAAATAATCGCCGGCTAGCACGGCATATTCCGGAGTGTATTTCAGCCACGCGGCTTTTTTACCACGTCGTAAGCTTGATCGATCCACTAGATCGTCGTGCAACAACGAAGCATTGTGAATGAATTCAACTGTCTGATTAAGTAGTGATTGAGTGGCTTGGCTGATTTCTAAGGGATCTGCAACCAGACCCACTAATTTTGCGCGAAATCCTTTGCCGCCGGTGAAAAGCTCTTCGTACAGAGCATTTAACTTCGGTAAATAGGCGGGAAAATCGTGCGGAGAATAAAGTTTAACAGACATTGATAGGCAGTTTTGTTAATTCTGCGTCTTGAGTCAAGAAACGCTTCGGCCTATACTGTGTTCATGACGAAAATATTCAAAAACCAAATTCAAATCAAATTTCATCAGGCCGATCCCGCAGGAATTATGTATTTTGCTCAAATATTCACTCTTGCCCATGATGCTTTTGAGCTTTTTATCCAAAAAGCGGGCTTTTCATGGTCTGAATGGTTTCAGGAAAACAAATATCTGATTCCAATACGGCACGCAGAATCGGACTTTCAACGGCCATTCAAAGCTGGTGACCACTACGATGTCGAAGCTGTTGTGGTACAAATTTCAACGTCCTCGTTTCAGATGCAGTACACTTTTAAGCAGCATACGCACGTTCATGCTGTTGTTAAAATAGTTCACACCTGTTTAGATAAAAAAAGCTTTCAGAAAATTGAAATACCAGGTGAAATAAAGACTAAATTAATGCCATTCCTGAAAGCAGAGTGATTCATATGTCTGACGACAAAAGATTTTTTAAAGAGGGGCTGCGATTTGAGTGCCAGGGCTCGGGAAAATGTTGTACTTCACACGGCGAATTTGGGTTTGTTTTTCTAACCCCGGATGATCGCAAGCGCTTTGCCACGTTTTTTAAAATGACGTCGTCCGAGTTTACTAAAAAGTATTGTGATCGAACAAACGGCGTCTGGCATTTGAAAGAAAATCCGGCCGAACCTGATTGTATGTTTCTTGAAAAAAAACGTTGTTCGGTTTACGAGGCAAGACCATCCCAGTGCCGTACATGGCCCTTTTGGGGCGAAGTGATGGACGCGAAATCCTGGGCAAAAGATGTGGCTTCGTTTTGTCCCGGAGTTGGCAAAGGCAAACTATGGTCTGCAGAAGAGATCACTGCCGTTCTTAATGCCGAGACCGCTAGTGAAAAACAGCTTGGAAAATAGTGACCCAATTAGGCTTTACAATTGGGTCAAAGTATGGCCCAATTAAGTATGCTAAGCAGGTCATAACTTGACCCGAATAAGAGGGCTAATTGGGTCATCAAAAATATATCTGGGAACTAAAAAGCTGGCCCCTCTTTACTTATCAGAGTGAAGATATCCTTTTAGATTTAGGAATAGCTAGGCGCGCGCAAGGACACATAATCGCACAAGCTAATCTTATTGGAATTGAATCTGAAGCTGCCTTAATTACTGAGGAAGCATTTATGACTTCAGCTATCGAAGGTGAAAAACTTGACCGCGGCTCGATTAGATCTTCAGTCGCCAGGCGCTTAGGACTTAGCACTGCGGGACTTTCAAAAGAGCAGCGGGAAATTGACGGCTTAGTTGAAATGCTGATGTCAGCTACGAAAGACTACGACCAATATCTGAGCGCAAAAATGCTATACGCTTGGCAAGCAGCCTTGTTTCCGACGGGTTATTCAGGGTTAACTAAAATTGCTACTGGACGGTACCGAAATAAAACTGAAGCTATGCAAGTCATTTCAACTTCAGGCGGTAAAGTAAAAGTGCACTTTGAAGCACCGCCTAAAGACAAAATCCAGCCAGAAATGAGCGAATTTATTAAATGGTTTAATTCCCATAATAAAACAGATGGCCTAATAAAAGCAGCAATTGCACACTTTTGGTTTATCACAATTCATCCATTTGAGGATGGCAATGGGCGGCTAGCAAGAGCCATAACAGACCGAGCATTAGCGCACGATGAGAAAACCGGAACACGACTTTATAGTTTATCAAGCCAAATTGTAAAAGAGAGAAATGAATATTATGATGTTTTAGAAAGCTCTCAAAAAGGAACCGTTGATATCACTAAGTGGATAAAATGGTTTTTAGCAATGTATACTCGAGCGATTCAAAGTTCGAATAGCGAAGTTGACAAAGCCGTTTTAGTAGCACAGTTTTGGAAGTGTCACCGCGAATCTTTATTAAACCCTAGACAACTAAAAGTAGTAAATCGTCTTCTTGAGGCAATGCCAAACGGATTTGAGCGCGGGATGACAAATAGAAAATATGTAAGCCTCACAAAAGTAAGCCGAGAAACAGCGAAGAGGGATTTGGCTGAATTAGAGCGGAAAAAAATTCTAAAGCGTAATCCAGGTGACGGCAGATCCGTGAGTTATTCCATTGATCTTAGCTTTTTTAAATAACAAGCAAAAAGCACTATAGCAGCTTTCTATTTAAAACGTGCTTAAGCTCTTCTAAGTTATCATCTAAATTTTTTCCGACTGTAAAAATTTCGGTTGGACCTGAAACCGGTTGATACATGACGGTTTGCTCGTCACGGTTACATACATTTAAACACCCCGTTACCATAACCCTTATTTTTTTGTGGTTATCTTGATTTTTTAAGTGCAGGCGTAACTCTGATTTTAATTTGTCGGCCATTTCTGGTTTTTCAAAGGCCGCGCCACACTTACTACATAAGAACATAGATCCCACGGACCACGGAGTATCAAATTTTTTCATATGGCATTTCCTTTATAATCTCTTCTAACTTTTTATACATGATTTTTTGTAAGTCTGTTTTGGGTATTTCATTAATACAAAAAACTTTACGAATCATCTCGAACGGCTTAACTTGCTTATTAAATGCGGCCACCACAGCTGCGACATTTTCAACATTTTCATGAGCTAAAACAATGTCAAAGCCACTGCGCTGATTTTCTAAAGCCATTAAGGCAAGTTTGCTATTTTCACCCAGCAGCTGCCGCAACTGAGTTAAGGAAACACCTTCAGCATTAATTTTTACAAAATCAGTACGCCGACCCAATAATTTCAAGACCACATTTTGCCCTTGCATAGAAAGCTCAGCCAAATCTTCAGTTTGATACCAGCCGGCATCAGGACGGTTGTAGAAAACTTGGCCTTCTACTTTTTGTATTGAGCACGTCATCAACGAATTGCACTTAATTCGTAGACGTTCCTCTGAAACAGCAACGTCTACATCAGGTAGTAGCCGCATGTTTTTAGAATCACCAATTGCGATCATCGAAGCCGTTTCAGTCATCCCGTAGGTTTCAATTATAGGCCAACGCAGCTTTAGCACTGCTTCCTTTAAACTGCTTTCTAATTTTGAACCGCCAACAAAGACATGTTTTAAACCAGCCGGGGCCGGTACATTTTTCTGTACCAAATCAAACACTTGTGTTGGAACCAATGAAAGCAATTGGATATCATTGGCGCTGATCCAATCCGTTAACCCATCAGTGGCCCAATCTTTTTGATAAACTTTCGCACGAGCGACGAATGCTCGAGCATAAATGCCAAGTCCTGCCACATGAAATAACGGAAGTACGCATCCCCATGCCATAGAACTGTTCAAATTAAAGTGATTCACTACTCGTTTAGCAGAATTCATTACGGCATCATGGTGCAATGCTATAAGCTTAACACTTTCGCTGTTACTTTTTGACGACCCCGAGCTTGAAATTAAAAAATAATTTTTTGCTCCGTACTGCTTTTCAAAATCTAGCTTTAAATCAAACTGGTCTGATTTTTCTTGTGGACTAGATCTGGGATTTGTCAGCAATTGATTAAATACATTAGCTAACAGGTTACACGTGATCATGCTTCAGTCCAATTAAGATTCTTTAATGCGGCAGTCATGCCAATTCCGAAATCATCGGATGGCTTCATCATTACGGTGGTCGAAGCCGTTTCGAAATACGAATGAAAATCAGTTTTTTCATATAAATCTAAAGTTGAAAATCCACTGACGTTATCTGAATATTCTTGCGCGTAACGAAGGCCATGCGCAAAACCAACGGGATGATCCATGGCAGAGGTTAGCGTAAATTTTTTATTCAGGGCCAGACACTTTTGAATTAACGTGTCTGCATCTTGGCGGCTAGGCTTTATAATCAGGTAAGTCCACGCAGTAACAAATTCAAATGGGCTATCGGTTGCAAAATCGACAGCAAGCGGAATTTTTTGGTTCCACTGTTGCCATAAGTTATTATCCCATGGTGTTGGATCTTCGACGTATTCAATGCGTTTCGGCAGTGACAAAATCAGTTTTTCAAATTTTTCAAAACTTAATGACGAATTAAAATCCAGTCGAATTTGCTGGTCATTCATTTTGCCAAGGTAGTCAAGCAAAGCGTCCGTGCGATGATCCGCCTTTATTTTTAGAACGACTGCTGGATCTGGTATGTTGTTAAAGTCGGTTACCAACACATTAATTTTAACTGGTTTATTAGATATTAACTTTTTCTGATCTTTTCGTGCTTTAAAGTCCATCAAAGCTAAGTCGTAGGCGCGTTGGTACAGTGGCCCCTGTTTTAAGATTTCTAAATCCAGCTGTAAGTCGCCAAGGTGGGGCCACGGACAGATATCGGAAACTCCCCATTGGCCGGCAATATCTACTAACTTTAACAGCGAACCATGCTGAACTGACTGGTCGCGCTTTCTAATAAGTTGATACCTAGATAAAAATGTTTTCATTTTATTTGAAAACCAACAGCGATCAGAATACTAAAAAGTAAGCCGTAGGCAGCAGACAAAGCTAAATATTTATTGTATGCCGTGCTGGGCTCGGTACGAAAAATTCTTTTGGCAATAAATATTCCCAGCGGAAACGAAAAAAGCGGAATGACATAAACCCACCACATTTTTTGATAAAGCCAGTAGTAGCCTGTTAAAAATGGGGCTATACACAAAAATGCAATCCATACACGAGCGCCATTAACACCCCACCTGACAGCAAGCGTTTTTTTATGAACTAACTTGTCAGTGGCGATATCGCGCAAATTATTAATAGCAATTAGAATAGTACTTAAAAATCCGATCTGTAATCCCAAAGCTAAAGCATTAATATCCCATGTGCCTGTTAGTAGAAAATAAATTCCGCCCACAGCGATAAGGCCGAAAAATAAAATGACAAATAAATCTCCCAAGCCGCGGTAAGCTAGCGGAAACGGGCCCGATGTATACCCATAACCCATTAACACAGAAAAAATTCCGATGATGACGATTGGCCATCCGCCATGGACCACCAATGGTATTCCTAGTGCTACTGCAGCAATAAAAAATCCGGTGGCCATCCACATCACTTGCTTAAACGTAAAATGCCCTTGTTGCGTCACGCGCATAGGACCAAGTCTAGCTTCCGTGTCGGCTCCTTTTTTAAAATCCATCGCGTCGTTCACGAAATTTGTGCCGATCTGAATGCAGAAGCTTGAAAACAAAGCAAATGCGACAATCCACCACTGCAGCTGCTGCTGCAGGCCGTAAACCATACCTGTTGTCGCGATTATTGGGACAGCTGATGCAGATAAGGTTTTCGGACGCGCTGCTAGAACCCACGCTTTTGTTTTTGTCATGACGACAGACTAACAAATGTTTGCTAGTCTGAGAAGGTTTCTTCTAGGAGTTTGAATGATTACATTAGCTGCTATTTTAGGTTTTTTGGCTGGCGGGTTGATAATTGGATTCATTGTTTATTCAAGGCTTCGTATTGACAGCCAAACATGGCAAACAAAATACGAGCTAACTTTGGCAAGCTCAGAAGGACAAAAATTAGAATCAGTTCAATTGCAACAGCAGCTAACGCTGCAGTTTGAAAATTTAGCGCAAAAAATATTCGATGAAAAATCGACAAAAATGACTGATCAAAACTTGCGGCAATTGACCGGCTTACTTGACCCGTTAAAAGAACGCATAAAGGATTTTGAAAAAAAAGTTGAAGATACCTATTCTACTGAACGCGCCGAACGCGGACACCTGAAAGGCGAAATTTCAAAGCTAATGGAGCTTAATCAGACGATGTCGAAAGAGGCCCACAATCTTGCCTTAGCATTAAAAGGCGAAAATAAAACCCAAGGCAATTGGGGCGAAATGATTCTGGAAAATATTTTGGAACGTTCAGGCCTAAGAAAGGGTGAGGAATTTTTCACTCAAGAAACTTTGCGTGGTTTAAGCGGTGAAATTTTACGACCGGACGTCATAGTAAAACTTCCGGATGGAAAACATTTAATCGTCGATTCAAAGATGACATTGACTGCGTACGAAGCGTCTGTTTCGGCACCCACAGAAATTGACCGCGACCGCTTTTCGCACGCCCACGTTGAATCCCTGAAACGCCATATTGGCGACCTATCTGAAAAAAAATATCACTTGGCTGAACAAATTATTTCTCCGGATTTTGTGATGTTGTTTATGCCACTTGAACCCGCGTTTGCATTAGCTTTTCGACTGAAACCAGACTTATTTGAAACCGCCTGGGATCGAAATATTGCCATTGTTAGTCCAACAACTTTGCTTACAACTTTGCGCACAGTCGCTTCACTTTGGAAACAGGAACGGCAGCAACGAAACGCGCTTGAAATCGCCAAACGTGGCGGAGAACTTTACGATAAATTTGCCGGCATCGTAAAAGATTTAGAAACTCTAGGCGACCGAATGAATGCGGTGCAAAAAACTCATTCTGAAATTATGGGAAAAATTTCTACTGGCCGTGGGAATTTACTAACCCAAGTTGAAAAATTAAAAGATCTAGGCGCGAAAGCTGAAAAATCATTACCAGCGATGCTAGAGTAATAAAGTATGACAACCCCGTTCGATTGAATACTTCGTGGGTCATTTCTTTAAAAGAGCCTTAACTATAAATCTTATCGCGCACACTCAAAAAATTTTTCATAATTCTTTTCTTTTCGCGAGCCGCTTTTTCTTTAAGTTTTACTTCCTTAGGAAATGCATCAATGGCTTTTTGTAATTCAGGACTAGGGCCATGCCTTGACGTAACCGCTGAGCTTTTCTTCTTTTTCATAAAGCTCCCTTTATAAATTTTTTCATAAAATTATTTTTTTCGATACTTGACGACCCATTAAAGCTTTTTAAGCTTTGAATGAATTTTGGTTTATTCAGGGAATTATCCAAAATTGTCCATTCATCACTAAGTTCTTTATAAATAGTCCAAAAATTGTGAAAACATTTTAAATGCCGTCGTCGAACAATATTCGTAGGTATGTCATGGCCACCCAATGTGACTCGCTTTTTTATTCTTGAGATATTTAAAGAAATTTTATTTAGAAAAATAAAATAGATGACAACTTTATAACCATTCGCTTTAGCTGTTTTTAAAATTGCAGCATAAGTCAGCCCACTTAAAGTAGATTCAAAAGCAAATGACTCACCATTTTCGATTTTATTCTTTATTTCCGTCAACAAGACACGGCCTGCTTGGAAAGACGCTTGATTTGACAAAACTGGACCCAGTCCTGCGGCAATTAAATCAGGATTTAAAAACGGAATTGGAGATTTTGCGCGAACAACAAACGCTTCTGCAAAGGTTGTCTTACCACTGCCATTAGGTCCCGCAATAATCTTAATTACTTTACTCATATAGCTAATCATAATTTTAATTGGAAAATGTTGATATATTTATTTTTTTCTTAAGGGTAATAAAAGCCGTTAGCCCTCCCAGAATTTTATTCCTGCGTCCAGGACTATTGATCATTTTGCATTTTGAGGTGGGGATAAATGGCAGAATGACCTAAAAAAATCCTAAAAACTGTAACTGCTTAATTTCGCTAAAGATTTGGTGCGCCAGAGCCGTAAGTAGAAGAACCAGTGTCAGGCGCGAAGTCGATTCTACTTGAGTTCGAGGTGGATGAGGTTGCGGAGCCGAAGGGTTTGTTGGCTAAAGAGCTATGGGCTATGGGTTCAATGCCAGGGTGCTTGTGTGGCGGTAGCGAGGCAAATTGGAGCTTCGAAGGCATTTGTCCAGCAAAATGCAAAGAGGAATAAATAGCTTCCATTGTCTGCTCTGTAGGCACCGCACATTCCGAAATCAAATCTACGGAGTATCGTAAATACAGCGAGTTCGGCGATTTAAAGTATAAATTCGATTAGTTTTCCACAGTATTTTGACTTTTTATCGGCGGTAATTTATTTTTTTGTGGATAAGTTCGTGTTTTTCAATTGGCTTTGCAGATTCACTTTTCTTTACGCTGGGAAAACTTCTAACTGATTCAATAGCCGCAAAGCCCTGCACAGATTGAACCCCAAACACGAGCGGTGTCCCGACATTATCATTGCCTTTATTGATTTGACGTTTGGTTTGTTGAAGCCGCATTTTTTGATTTCAGATTTCCAATAATACCTTCGACTTGCGCCCGTTCGCATTTGATCTCTTCCGACGTCTTCGTCGACACGCTCCATTCGGCCTGGCCAAGCGGTGCAATACCACCATGTTTTACCCCCAAAGCCTTTGCCTTTTTGATATTTGCAGAACTGTGTCCGCCTCTGTCGAACCCAAACTTTTTTGGTGCTGTACCAAATAGCTCGATGTGTTTTTGAATGGCATCGATACAAAACTTCTTGTCTGAAGCATTGGCCATATTCTGCATCACAAAGCCCAGTGCAAATCCATCGATTCGACTGATCCCCCATTTGATTCCAAATTCGACAGATTTCCCGGCCTTGCCTCGAACGATTGAGTACAGCTTTGACATTTGTAAATAAATAATTTTTTTCGGCGCCACAAAACCTGTTGTTATAAAATGCAAAATTTGTGGAAATAAAACTTTCATTAAATCTGATATTCTTTGAAGTTCGATGACTGATTTGTTCTTGATGTTGGTTGAGTGGCTTAAACAGTTTTTTAGTAACTCGTGAAGCTCCATAGTCATATGATATAGCTTTTTGCCAACTTTCTGCTTTTGTGGCTTGGTCTTGGCAAACAAATGTGACGCCCGGACCAGTGATTTTACTTTTTTCGAAATCTCTTTTACCTTGGTTTTTATATTTGATGCAGTTCCGCGAACTTTTGAAATTGATTTTGAAACAAGGTCTGTAAATCGTTTCATCAAACCAACTTCGTTCGGATACGGAATCATCGCCTCTTGCGCTGTCGTGTCCGACATCAATGTCGTTGCATCTAAAATTCCAAGACTTTGCGCCTCTCGTAAAAATGTCGTATTCAGTTTCTCCATTCCCTCTGGACCCAGCATCTGCACGAAATCGAAAATTGTAATGTGGTCTGGCGACCAACTGGAGTCCATTAAATTGCAAAGATACCTTGCCGGACCATAATGCTTGATTAGATCTTCCGCTTGACGATACGTGATGCTTCGAATGGACATCAACGCTACGGCGCCAAGTAATTCGCGGTAGTGTGGCTCTGGACCAACCAGAGCTTTTACTTTTAAAGCTCTGCAATTCATCGCAATTTCGATTTGCTCGGGCCAAGGAATCACTTTCGCTAACCTTAACAACTCGTGATTCTCTTTGATTTCGATCAATGCACGAACTGGATGAATATTTTCGAAAAATCCCATCTGCTTTGGATTTGTCACTTTGATTCCTTTGAATGAAATTATTTTTTATTTCTAAAAACACATTCAAATAATCACAAATTCTTAAATTATTGCAATGACCACAGAGTCAAAATTCAAATTAACTCCGAACTAGCTCTAAGTATGAATTCATCAGTCGTGGTTTGATTTCGCCAGCTTTAGAATTTATTTTTTAATTATCTTTAGTGGGTACGGGATGGGAAAAGAACGCTCATAGTAATTTATTATCTTTTCCTTCACCTTTGCATTCCAAACTTACTTTAGCGGTCAGACTAATAGCGCTTAGCAAACAAATACACGACATTAATTTTTTCATAAAAATTCCCCGGTCAGAAATAAAGTTCATGAAATCACAGGCGGTGCAGGTTGCGGAACTTACAATTAAAATTATCCACTAAAAAAAGGTAAATCTTAGTGCTGCGTGCCTGTATTCATTTACTTCTTTTCCATGTCTTGAATGAAATGATATGTTGAATCGAAGCCGCTCGCATATGCTATTGTGTCCATTCCACGATCGCGCAAAGACCAACCACTGGCTAGCTTCGCCAAAACTGGAGACAATTGATCTATAAACTTCACGTAAGCTATAGGACTTGAGGCAAGAGCTGCTTTTGAATCGGCCATAATTTTCGCATCTTTATTATAAGTTAACCGACTTAATTCAGGACGAGCGTACAATATCGCAAAAAGCTTCATCGAATCACCTTTTAGTACATTTAAAATTTCTTTTTGATTTTTCAAAAAGGCTTGTACTAGCGTGCGCCGCTTGGCTGCACCAATTTCATTAACCATGGCCTCTAGAAATTGAAGGCGTTTGCCGTTCAAATTGACTCCACGTTCTTTTGCGCTCAAAACATTTAATATTTCAATCACATTTCGATTAAAATTATTAAATAAATAGGCTCGTGCACTTGCGGCAGTTGGCGCTGATGTTGATACTTTAGCGGTCATAATTTCAGCTAGCTGTTTTTTTGCTGCAAGATCAGCTTGCATGTCAGCAGCAATTTCTGCGTAGTAATGGTCCTGTGGACCGTTAGCAACCCGTCCGTTAGAGTAACCTAGGCCTTCAGTTTCCATCATGGACGCCTGCGTGCCGATAGCTAATGACGTGATAGCAAATGCAAATAGCCCTGCACTTAGTAAATTTTGTTTCAACATAAAATCTCCTTTAGAGTTACACTTCGACTGTAAACAGATGCGAAAAATGGGCCTCCTCTGCAGTTGTTTAATAGCATCTGGCAGCTTTCAACTGGTCATCCTTTTTACATAAACAAATTTTGTCAGGTTACGACTTGGGGTCTGCACCTAGAGAACTTCGGGACATCAGCGGCAGATTTTATTCAAGTACTTGGAGTTATTGCGGTAATTGCTATGGCATTAGTTTTGTTGGTCCAGTTCGGTAAGAAAAGAC
>JANPNP010000391.1:0-8130 GCA_031427535.1 Bdellovibrionales bacterium
GCCGCGGTGTAGATGCTCGACAGGGTCGCGTTGAGGATCGCGAGCGCAACCGACTGGACACCGGCTCCGAAACTTTGGATCTCCACTATGCTCCACCTCCCATCAGTCTCAGTATCCCGAGCGTGTCCGTGGCGACTCCAACTAGTCCTCTCAACACGAGGAGAAGCACCAGCAGGCAGACGAGGAGGAGTATCGGCAGGGTGTTGTCGGCGTGGCGCTGGCGCGGGCGCGGGAGCCGGGGCGCCTCGGTGTTCGGCCTCTCGTGGCCGTAGTTCCATGCCGGATTTGCTGCACCGTTTGGTTTTTTAACAAAGGAAAATATTCTGGTTGTGGCAGCTATACGTGGCTTTAACTTTACGACGGAAAAAGTTGAAATTTTTTCGGGCTGCGGAGTGACAAAACAAAGTGTTTTATCAGATGAAATCACTGAGCTTGAGAATAAGCGAAACTCGGTTAAAAGAATGATGGGAATGAATTTGTGACAAACGCTGATCTGTGTTCAAAAGTATTTAATTTTTTGCAGCAGATAAAAGTTGATCATGTCGTTGTTTGCGCAGGTGCTAGAAATGCGCCATTCGTAATCCACTTAGAAAAACAAAATTTTAAAAATATTCATTATTTCGAAGAGCGCAGTGCTGCATTCTACGCCTTGGGTTTGATGGAAAGTTCGGGAAAGCCGGTAGCTATCATAACTACGTCAGGGACGGCTGCAGCCGAGCTTTTGCCAACGACGATCGAAGCTTACTACCAGGGTTTGCCATTAATACTGATCACGGCTGATCGACCTAAAGCTTATCGTGGCAGTGGTGCGCCGCAAACTATTAATCAGCCAGGTTTATTTTCTCATTATGTAGAACAATGCCTAGACTGGGATGTTAATACTGCAGAATTTCGAATTGAAACAGCATTGAGTAGGCCAGTACACTTGAATATTTGCTTCGATGAACCGCTTATTGACTCACTAAGCCCAATTCTGCAAATGGAAAAGCACACACACCTTGAAAAGCCATTTTTTAAAGTAGCCCAAAAAGCTGATTTTCAAAAGATTAAAAAGCCATTGGTCGTTGTAGGACAACTACATCAAAGTCATGTAGCGGACGTGATCACTTGGATTCGTAAGGTAAAAGCACCAGTCTATTTGGAAAGTTTAAGTCAACTGCGCGGAGAAAAATCTATCGCCGCTTACGTTTTAGAGTCTACCGATGTCATGGTTAAAAAAATATTTGAACATAAACTGTGTGAAAGTATTGTTCGCATTGGCAACGTTCCAACGTTACGCTTTTGGCGTGACCTTGAAAACACATTTATAAATGTCACCGTTTATAATTTTACGAATCAGAATTTTTCTGGCCTAGCTAGGCCCTGTGAAAATTATAAAATTAATTTTAACGAAGCTATTGAAGATAGCAGTCCGGCTTTAACTAAAATTAAAGAATTTGATACAAAACTACAGCGCGAAAAATTAAAACTTTTACTGCAGTATCCTGAAAGTGAAGCGGCATGTGTTCGTCACTTATCAACTGCCGTAAATGGTGCGGCAGTTTATTTAGGAAATTCTCTGCCTATTCGCGAATGGGATGAATTTTCAGTTGGAATTTTATCAAAGAGTCAGCCCGTGTATGCCAATCGGGGTGCGAATGGTATAGATGGCCAAGTTTCAACTTATTTAGGCTGGGCCGTGCAAAAAACCCTATCCTGGTGCGTGGTTGGCGATTTAACCGCACTTTATGATTTGGCAGCATTAGGTTTGGCTGGAAATACTTCAGGTGTGCAGCGACTGGTCATCATAAATAATTTTGGCGGGCAAATTTTTAGCAAAGTGTTTAATAATAACAAGTTTGTAAATACGCATGCGATCGAATTC
This sequence comes from Bdellovibrionales bacterium, assembly GCA_031427535.1. Classification (GTDB taxonomy): domain Bacteria; phylum Bdellovibrionota; class Bdellovibrionia; order Bdellovibrionales; family Bdellovibrionaceae; genus Pseudobdellovibrio. Next base: position 1,865 of record JANPNP010000391.1, read on the forward strand.
AAAATGTGGGCTAGTATGTGGAAATGGGATTATCAGATGGTAAAATCACAAGCTGATTTTAAAAACATAGCTGACGCAGGTTTAAATTCAGTTATTGAAATTCAACCTGATCCTTTGCAATCAAAATTTTTTAATTCAGATTGGGATACCATTTGCAAAACGACGTCATTTTAGCTTTGCATGGTTTCTTAGGCCAAAGGCAAGATTGGTTTGCCTGCGAAAAGCATTTAAAAGTTCATTGGATTACTCCGGCATTTTTTACGTCTGAAGCGCCCGTCATCGAAAGATTCCAACAGTACGTGGATAAATTGGTAACGTCTTTTCTGCCGCCGCCAGGTATAGGAAAAAAAAAGATTTTTTTAGGCTATTCTTTGGGTGGACGATTAGGACTTTATCTTCTGGAAAAACACGCTGAACTGTTTGATCATTTTGTTTTTGTATCTACCAACCCAGGTTTGCTAGACAGCGCAGAAATATCTAGACGCCTTGCAAGTGATCAACTATGGGCTTCAGTCATTAATAACGAGCCATGGGATAGCTTCTTACAGCAATGGAATCTGCAACCCGTTTTTGCGCAGCACACATTAGAGCCCGGCAGATACGAAAAAGATTTCGACTTAAAAAAATTAGCCGCAGCTTTAGAAATTTGGTCCCTGGGGCATCAGCACGATTTTCGTCCGCTTATTCAAAAGCATCAAAATAAAATCAGTTGGGTAGTCGGCGAAAATGATTCAAAATTTTTATCTATTGCAGAGGACATGAAGCAAAAAAAAATCCTGCAAGAGTATTGCAGGATTAAATCTGGACATAGAATACTTTTCGAAAATCCGCAAGAATTATGCGAATTACTGCAGAAGCTCTTTTGACTTTTGACCGATCCACTGAGCATATCCCATGACGCCTGTGTAAACGGCTTCACGGTCACAATTACCACTACCACGGCTGGTAAAGCCAACAACAACAGTCGATTTTAAGCGTTTATCAAATACATATGCAGGTCCGCCCGAATCTCCGTGGCAAGCACCGCGTCCTTGCGTTTGATCTAAGGTGATCTCTTCGCCAGAAGTTAAAACTGAAGTTATTTTAATTTTATCGACTTTGCGTAATGTTCCAGAACCTTCGCCGATAAGTTGTTTGCCCGTTACGGGGTCTTTTTTGAACTTGTTAAGTCCGTACCCAGCTAACGTGACCTCAGTACCCGCACGTAAGCCGCGCGATAATTCCATCGAGGCCATTTTTGCAATTTTAAAACCCTGAGGAACGTTACCTTCAAATTTAAGTAAGCCTACATCGTGATTTGGCCCATCCGTTTGACGACCTTCACCGAAACGCTCATGACGAGCAGCTTTTACGACGAAGCGAATATTTGATTGGTTTCCGCTTTGGACTTGCTTCGCAATATCATCAAGGCTGGTACCGAAGAAAATTATTGTCTCTTCAGAATTTTCTAAATTTACACAGTGCCCAGCAGTTAAAACTAAATTGGCTGCGATCAAGCTTCCGGTACAAATTCCACCTTTTTGCTGATCGTATATTCCAACGACTCCGTTTTGCTTAGCGTATGCTAAAGTACCATCTACGCCGCCAATGATATCTGCTTGGTCGGTAACTGAGCTTTGGTATGACTGTACGTCGGAATTTGAAGTTGGAGCGCAAGAAGCCAAAAGTAACAGAACTGAAAGCTTTACAACTGTCTTTAAAATCGTATTTGTGTTCATTCTTCCCCCCCGGAAAATCCACAGACTCCATGTCTGCTTGGGGTGTAATAAAACCCACTTTGGAACCAGTCTCAACACAAATGTTAAAATGTAGTCCATAATATTTCGTTATGCTTTAGAACGAAATTAAAAGTTCAGATGTAACGACAGCCAACTGAAAGGCGCCAATTTGGTGTCAGCTTAGCCTGTAGGCATTTGTGCACTCGATCAATTTTGATCTTATGCCCGGTTCTCCAGCAGCGTGGCCTGCATCAGCAATTATATGCAACGAAGCTTCGGGCCAAGCTGTATGTAAATCCCAAGCGCTGCGCGTTGGACAGACCACATCGTAACGGCCCTGTACAATGCTAGCAGGAATATGGCGTATGTTTTCGATGTTTTCGATTAAGAAATTGTCCGTGTCGAAAAACGACTTGTTCATAAAATAGTGACACTCAATCCGTGCAAATTGTAGCGCCAAGACGGGTTCGTCAAAATCTTGAATCGATTTAGGATCAACGAACAGCCGTGACGTAGCAGCTTCCCATTGGCTCCAGATGCGGGCTGCTGCTAAACGAACGTCAGCATTTTCGTCGGTTAATCGTTTGTGGTAGGCCTTAACAAAATCATGGCGCTCTGCTGGTGGAATATGATCGCGGTACTTTTCCCACGCATCTGGAAAAATTTGCGAAGCCCCATCTTGATAGAACCATTTTATTTCCGAAGGTCTGCATAAAAATATTCCACGAAGGACAAGGGCCTTCACATTTACAGGATGGGATATGGCGTAAGCTAAAGCCAACGTTGAACCCCAACTGCCACCGAACACGGTCCAGTCTTTAATAGTTAAATGATTTCGAATTTTTTCAATGTCAGAAACTAATTCCCACGTTGTATTTTCTTTTAACTCTGCAGCCGGTGTTGAGCGTCCTGATCCGCGCTGATCGAACAAGATGATGTGATAGTGTTTTGGATCAAAAAACCTTCTGTGATCGGGTTGGCAACCACCACCTGGGCCACCATGTAAAAATAAGATAGGCTGACCCTTCGGATTCCCGCATTGCTCAACGTAAAGTGTATGCAATGATGACACCTTCAAAAATTCAGTTTTAAATGGCTCTATGTGTGGGTAGTATTCAGTTAGCCCCATACTTTGGATTTCTCGCTTTCAGAAAGAAAGCTGTGTGTGTACGCCGTTTGGTTGCACTTTTGAAAGTTGGCCAAACTAAAATTTTGTTCTGCTTGTGCAATCAGATAGTCATCGGAAAGCACAGATGCGAAAATTCCGGGGTCATCGGAATTTAAAGTTACTGGAACGCCACTATCAAATAATTTTCGAAGCGGATGTTCTTTATAAGTTTTAAACGCCTGAGTCAGATAATTGCTGTACGGACAAATCTCAAGGGGGATATCTTTTTCGATTAAAACTTTCATTACGTTCGGGTGATGAATAACCTGCACTCCGTGGCCAATGCGTTGGGCTCCTAAAATATCGATTGAATCCATAATGTACTGGCCAGCTTTTGGGTCCGGAGCTTCACCGGTATGCACTGTTATATTTAAACCGGCTTTTTTCGCACGTTGGAAATACGGCGCGAAATTTTTTGGTTCAAAGCCATCTTCGTTATCGGCTAAATCAATCGCCAAAAAGGTATTTTTATTTTCAATTGCAAAAGATGTGACGTGATCAACAGTTTTTAAATCTAAAATGCGCTGTAAAATGCAAATAAGCCCTACTGCAAGAGGAAATCTTTTCTTTGCTTTTTCAATGCCCTTAAGCAGCGCTTGATGAATTTTTTCAAATGACAAATGCGCGTGACCTGCGGCTATGAATGTTGGCGCGTACCTTAATTCTAAAATGCGTACACCGTCATTGAAAGCATCTTCACAGCACTCAAAGGCTAAGCGTTCAAGTATTTGCTCTGATGCCAGTAATTTTTGTGTGGTCAAAAATTTATTCAAAACCGCTTGCAGATTAGACATGGGCTCGGTAACTAAAAAATGGGCCTGCTGCTGTGATGGAATTTTAGGAATTTCTAACCCCAGAGATGTTGCGATTTCAAGCATCGTGCTCCAACGCATTGAACAATCTAAATGGCGGTGCAAGTCAACTTTAGGTAATGCGCGGATTTCTTGAATAGATAAGTGTGATGACATAAAAAATAAGTATGACACAAATCAAACCACTTCAAGTGAAAAACCGTCTTGCCGGACATCAAAACAAAAAACCACAGTTTGCGCGAAATGTGAAACTACAAAGTGGGGAAACAATTTCTGTAGCAGATCCCAAAGCCACACGGGCGCTAGTTGCCTTAATGGATATGAATGCTGTCTTAGGTGGCGCAGCTTCGCATTACGGTGGCCCTGCGGCCTTAGCTGAATTGATGTCGGCACTTCACGGCATTATTTTTCATGAAAGTGAAAAGAAGAATAAAAACTGGTTCGATCTGTTTCATGTCATCAACGATGCAGGCCACTGTGAAAATGGATTGTACGCACTAAAAGCTAATTACGGTATGGCAGGGCTTGATATAAATTCGCTCAAAAAATTTCGTTCGATGGAAAGCGGCCTAACAGGTCACGGTGAAGTGCATTGTTTCCCTGAAGGCGTTTATTTAAGTAACGGTCCTTTAGGTTCAGCCTTTCCGCAGTCGCAAGGTTTAGCGCTAGCAGAAAAACTAGCTGGAACCAACCGTACAACTTTCTGCGTGCTATCTGACGGTGCTGCGATGGAAGGTGAAGCGAAAGAGGCCTTAGCCGCGGTGCCGGGCCTTGCGCAAAAAAATAAACTTGCACCTTTTGTTTTAATTATTAGCGACAACAATACCAAGTTAACGGGTCGCATAGATGCTGATTCATTTTCAATGGCGCCAACTTTTAAATCTTTAGAATCTTTAGGTTGGCATGTGCTGTTTTTAGAAAATGGCAATGATCTACAGCAGTGCGCAGATACAATTGAAAATGCAAAACGCTTGGCTGAAAAAAATCCGTTAGTGCCTGTTGCCATCTGGGCAAAAACAATCAAGGGCATCGGCACCAAGAAAACAGCAGAATCAGCTAGTGGTGGCCATGGTTTTCCGTGCAAATCACCAACTGAACTTGCTGCCTTTATTGCAGAAATTCATGTCGATGAAATGGCGCCAAAACTGTTTGATTCTTGGATCGAAGAGCTTATTCAATTAGAACAAAAAATAAAAGCAGCGACTATTCCCGATGCAGGTGAAAAAATCCAAACTGGAATTTCTAAAGCGATGATTGCAGCATTTAAAAAGGGATATCCCGTCCTATCGGTAACATCAGATTTACCGGGATCTACGGGTGTAGCTGGATTTCGCAAAGAATTTCCTCAGGCTTGCTTAGATGTTGGTGTTGCTGAAAGTAACATGATTTCTGCCGCAGCAGGTTTATCAAAGCAGGGTTTCATTCCCGTCGTCGATACGTTCGCGCAGTTCGGGGTTACTAAAGGAGCCTTACCTTTAACAATGGCAAGTCTTTCGGAAGCACCAGTCCTTGGTGTTTTCTCGCATACAGGTTTTCAAGATGCAGCTGATGGGGCTTCTCATCAGGCATTAAGTTATATGGCAATGTTAGCGACAATTCCAAACGTCGATTTGTATTCGTTATCTAGCAGCGAAGAAGCTGAAATGCTCATGACAACAGTTATCGAAAAATTTGTCGAAGCACGCGCAAAGGATAAGACGCCGCCTTCATCCATTTTCTTTTTAGGTCGTGAGAACTTTCCAAAGAGTTTTAAGACAGACGAAAATAAAATAAGCTATCAATTAGGAAAGCCGCAAGTTCTAAAAAACAATTTAGGCTCTGGAAAAAATGTCTTGCTAGTGACGACAGGTTCGTTAATAGGGCAGGCGCTTTTGGCAAGTGGTGCATTGGCGAAAAAATCAATTGGATCCGCTGTCGTGAACGTGAATTGTTTAAATAAATTGGACCCAGCTGATTACAGAGACTTAGTTAATAAGTGCTCTGGCAATATCGTTACAGCAGAAGACCACCAAGTGGCGCTGGGTTTCGGAAGTTTTTTAACTCACCAGTTGGTACAAGCCGGAATGACAGTGAAGGTTAAATCTTTAGGTGTGCATGCCGAATTTGGACAAAGCGCTTACAACGCGATTGAACTGTATCGTAAGCATAAGATTGACAGTGCGTCCATAGTTAAAGCAGCCACTGACATCTAACAGGACTGTTTTAGTTTTTTGGCGGAAGCAAGTGTTGCACAGATTTAATTTGGGCTCGCATCGCTGCACAAGCTCCAATCTCACCGTTCCCTGGCTCATCCGGTAAGCTGGCAGATGCTCGTTGTGGTAGCTCAGCATAGCCATGCGATACATTACGGGTACAAACAGCGCGTGCGTAGCAAAATCAGTATATTCCTTCGCGAAAGGCGCCGAAAACACATAAACCTGCCCGGCGCCGCTCGCAAAACTTGCCAAATAGCTCTCCCCGTCCCGCAACCGCAGAATATCCGTCCCCGTCCGCGCCCACCGCAGTACCGGTGCCGCCCTGGGCATCGTCACAGTACGCGGCTGAGCCCCAAAAACCTCCCGGAAAAAC
>JANPNP010000392.1:0-2771 GCA_031427535.1 Bdellovibrionales bacterium
CAATCTGGATGCTGTTAGTATTTTTCTGGTTTGCAGCACTTGTCACACAAATTCTTTCAGACGCCGCAACTACCGTACTGATAGCGCCAATAGCCATTGCTTTTGCGAAGTCGGCGCAGATTTCGCCGACAGCTGCGGTTATTACTGTAACCGTCGGTGCCGTAGCTTCTTTTTTAACACCCATTGGCCATCACGGAAATTTACTGATCTTAAGCCCAGGGGGATATAAATTTTCGGATTTTTTAAAAATAGGTTTTCCGCTGACGGCAATTATTTCAGGAATGACCTGTTACTTAAGTTTACTTTTTTGGGGGTAAGACTAAGAATTTATTTTTAGCAACTGACCTGTTTGATACAGCAATTGCAGAATTTGAAAATGATTATTTATTTTCTTTGATACTGTGATCTGCTTGCTAGAATTTAATTTTTTAAGAAATGCTAAAGTGGTTTTAGAATTTTGTAATTCGACAAGGTGGCCCCGAGTTGCAATACAAATTAGGTTTTTGCTAAGTTTGGTCCACAGGACCTGTTGGTAATTCGCCAGACATACAGAGTCTGCAGCTTTCAAGACTAACTTTTTGTTAACAGCCGGAGCACTTTTAAATCCATTCATCGAACTTAAGGTTAGCCATTTTTTCATGAAAAGATCATTAAGCTCATTGTTTGTAAGTCGTGAAATTTCGTAAGCTGAGCGTTTCATTAGACGTGGCAAATCTTTAATTTCCCCATTTTTACTATTAGCTGCAGCGAAAGGAATTAATTTTTTGGTGCTGTCATTTTTTAACTTTTTTTGCAGCAGCGGTTGCAGGGTTTCAGTTACGACATCCTGATAATCGTGATCCACCCAAATGCCAATGCTCCAGGTCGCGCTGAACGCGCCGTTAGATTCTGCTATATGCCATGCGCTGGATGGCCAGTACGTTAAGTGGCCGGGTCGGGCGTTCATGACGGTAGATTTTTTTAAATGTTTTGCGTAGTCAAAAGCCATTTCCAAATCGGGATGCTGCTGTACATAAGCAGGGGTCCAAAGTCGAAATTTTTTTTCACCTACGATAGGAATGCTGAAAACGCCGCAACCGTCGACGTGCACGCCAAACGGAGTTTTCTTATAATTTCCAAGGTAAAGGCCGATCTCGGCGTGTCGGTTAGGTAAACCTACTTTTTCGTAAAGATCTTTTGTAAATTCACCTAGCGTATGCCACGCATCACCGCTGACTTGAATTAATTCATCACAAACTAAACAGTAATCAGAAAAGATAGTGCTTATGCGTTTATGATAGCCTAAAAAAGATTTATCCGAATTCAAGGGTAGTGCCTGCAAAACTTCGTTTTGGTACTGCGATTCACCATCGATATAAAATTTAATTCCCTGTGCTGTCTTGGTTTTTCTGCAATAATCACTGTAGGCAACTAGCCAGTTGAAAATTTGTTGCTCTGATAATTGCAAAACTGAAAGCTTAGGATTTTTAAAATGGGCAGGTTTTCGTTCCCAGTTTTTTGTAACAAAATCAGACCAGAATTTTTTATTTACTTTTTTTTCGCTGTTAATTTTTTGCAAGCTAGTCCTAATTAAAATTTTAAGGGGCTGTGTAAATCACGGCACTTGTACCTGATCCTACATTACCTAAAGAATCTGTCACCAAAGAAGCGTTTATTCCGATCTGAACTGTTGCCGTAGAAATACAGGTTGCGGCACTAAGATTTACCGTAACTACCGAACCTGATGTGCTTACAGATACGATCGTCGGTAAAATTAAGCAACTTCCCGAGACCGTAAAATCTGAAGTGCTGACACTTGCCGGATTAACCGCTTCGTTGAATGTGACGTTGACTGCGGCTGATGGTGCGCCTGATCCCGGCGTAAACGCAGAAACCGTCGGACCCAAGTTATCTAAAGTGTACGTGACACTTGCTGTTCCACTGCCGAAATTTCCAACGCTGTCGCTGATGCCCGCATTATTAACGGTTAAAAGGGCGTATTGTCCATGCGCACATGCGGCACCAGAAAATGCAATGGTAACCACTGCTGCACTTACGGAACTAATGCTTGCAGTTGGTAGCGTGGTGCAGGTTCCAGATACCGACGTGTCTGCCGCAGTCACACTTATTGGATCGAGGGCTTCGGAAAATGTAACGTTAACTGAAAAAGGAATTGATAAAACTGTTGATGTGGCAGGGTTAAACGATAAGATAGTCGCAGCCGTTGTATCTGATGTGTATGTAACAGTTTGTGTTCCTGATCCGGAATTTCCTAAGGTATCATTAAAATTAGAACCTGAAATATTTAGAACTAGGGTTGATCCGTGCGCGCACGTTGCGGCGGTTAGCGCAAAATTGACAACGGCTCCAGATACACTTGCTACACTTGCTGTTGGTAGACTTCCGCATGTTCCACTAACAGATAAATCACTTGCGACTACGGAAGCCGCTTGAATGCTGTCGTCGAATAAAGCACTAACAGTTGTTGGCATTGTTCTACGCATGGCACTTACAGGATTCACCGCAGACGGAGTAGGGCCCACCGAATCAATCGTGTACGTTGATGTTGCCGAGCCGGTTCCCGCATTGTTCGCTGCGTCTGTCACAGACGAGCCGTTCATCGTTGCAGTCACTGTCTGGGCGTTGCTACAGCTAGCTCCAGACAAAGAAAAGGTGGCGATCATGCCGGATACACTGGTTACTGCGACAGCGGGTAATGTGGTACACGTTCCTGAAATGATTAAGTCAGAAGATGTGACAGACATCGCATTCAGCGTTTGATCAAAATTTAT